>JADFPY010000233.1 GCA_022562085.1 candidate division KSB1 bacterium
ACGCAGGCTTGAAGCCCAACTCGTGGTTATCGATAAGGAAAGCATGTTCCTGATTTCCGGAACCGGTGACATTATCGAGCCTGATGATAATATTCTCGCGATTGGCTCCGGAGGCAGTTATGCGCTCTCTGCGGCCAGCGCCTTAGTAAAACATGCCGATTTAGATGCAAAAAATATAGTTGAGGAGTCGTTGAAAATTGCAGCCAGAATCTGTATTTACACCAATTCAGATCTTACTGTTGCCGAATTATGATGAGGATGCCTCTGAATGTCATGACCCGCGTGATTAGGTAAGAGAACCTATCCTTTTCCCAGTTTCTGTGATACATTAAGTAGCCAAGCCAAATCTCTCTGAGATAATTTCTTTGTCAAGCTGCCGCATTTTTCTAAAGAAATTACCAAAAGAGAAACCCTCCTAATAAATCTTCGCTTTGTCAACGCTATGCGTACAACGATTATCTCCAAAAACGGTCTCATGACCCTTACTCACAGGCCATTATTCAATGGTGTAGCCCTGGTATTTTGATGTTAGCTTTTGCAGTTTAGTCAAGATTTCTATCAATGTTACTTCCTTGCCATCTAAAAGGATGCGTTTTGGTTTGTAGCCACTAAACTCACCTCCTGAGCCGAAAAGCTTCTCGTAATCGGAGCCGAGCAAGGGTCTGAGGATCGACTCAAATTGTTGCATATAATTACCCAATTCATCTAATCGTGGGATACGAAAACAATATATTTCGTTCGCGATACTTGTTGGACCACTTGATGTTGAAACCAAACCAATAACCCTCCAAACGTAAGTTTTCCCCGGTCTCAACACTAAACTTTCGCCCGACGATGGATAAGTGAACGAAGTCGTAGGAATCACTTCAACTCTATCATTAAAACCCAGGTCCTTACCTATTTCTATTAGGTTTATACTTCTGCTATTTTGAAGAAGGAAAATTCTGGTAAATCTTGGTTCTTGATTCAGAGCGCTTTCCGGATCCTCCCCGGGTTTCCACTCTGCGACGATAACTCGAAACCTGCTCATGTTCGACGCCCACCGAAACTGGGGCAGATTGCTAAAAACTATAGCGCAATCATCGATTCGTCCTGAGGCGCGGCTTCCCGGGCCGATAAGATCCAGAGTAGTAGGATTGGAAATCCTGATTTCAAACGAATCGTCATCCAGAGTGGTTCGATTAACATCTTTGACAATAGTCTCAAAAGAATATATACCCGTCGGAAGTCTACCGGTGGCAAGAATGTTTTCCAATAACTCATCGACCACATCTTCAGCGATCGAAAAGTTATTGAATCTATAGGGACCCGAATTCGAAAAAAGTTGGCTACTACTGATTGTTAACCTTTCAGAGGCCATTAAACTAAAAGGAATCGTTTCTCCTCTTGACAATTGTCCGTGTTCTCTGCTTTGGACTATGGAAACAAGAATTACCTCACGCGCCTGTGAGTCATTTATAAGATCGATAAAGAAGATGGGACGGCTGCTTGCAGGGCTATTTATATCAAAATCTTTTAAAAAAAATACTTCCAAGGTGTTGGTGAGCGGACGAGTCATAACCTGAACTTGCGCAAAGGTCACGGAAACACAAACTAACAAAAGCAATAACAATGATAGACCTTTTGCTAGTGTTTTCATAAATCCTCCTTATAGCTTATTAGAGCCTCATTAGAAAAGTTAGAAATAATTTACTAAAACAAACTTATATATACCATCTATTTATCGTCAATGACGAAAATCCAAAATGCCCAGCGTTGCCGGGTTTCAACCTCATTCAAATTCGTCGCCCAACGCGGTCTGTATTTTCCTTCCGTGTTCTGTTCTCATTTTTTCATGCCAATCAAATGCAACCCCACCAATCGGGCAATCAGAACGGTCATATAAATCTGTCCGATGGTCGATTCGAGGATGGTCAAACTGCGTGCCTGCCATGCAACGGGAACAATATCACCGTAACCGAGTGTGGTCAACGTTGTAAATGAAAAGTATAGCATGGTTGAAAATTTCCCATCATAGTTAGAAATAGCCAAGGCCTGAGGGTCGAAGTGCAGCAACAAGCGGTAAAGACAGGCCCAAAAGATGCCGAGCAGGAAATAGACGGCGATTCCACCCCGGATAATATCCTTGGTCACCTGAGTCTGGGTAAAGATCTTGCCGATCATGGCCCCAACCGATATAAACAAGAAAACGGCATAGCTACCCAGACCAATAGTGAGTAAAATAACTACCCCCTCTTGTCGCTGCGGAGCCCCGCCGAGAATCTTTCCGACAAGATGAAAAACGAAGGCCATTATACCAAGCACCACACATGTCCGGAAGAGTGTTTTCGGCAGATCAAGAGTATCGAGGACGGCAAGGATCATGATGAGCATAAAGATGGGCACCAGCAGACCTTGTTGTTGTTCAAGGAATGGCATAACTCCGATCAGCATAATCATTGCAGAAAAAAGAATCGTATACTTGTAGGCAATAAACCTGCGAATTAGACTTTGCATCCTTATGTAACTAATTTTGTTACCACTTTTGTTGTTTTATGCAGATTCGTCATTTCTTCATCTCGATCTCTTTAGTCACCGCAACCAATTCCTGAGCACCAACTAGAGCCGGCAAAGGCGATGTGAATCGCTTTCTTCGCTATCTCCGGTTATCTGCTGGCAAAAACTGAAGAAGGCAAGCAGAAGAAATTCCATTCAGAAAAAGTTTTTAAAATGCTTTCACTTTCATTGTTATTTTGTCGAAGGAAAGGACTCCAGCATCCGTTTTACTGCCATTGTAATCTTGACACGAGTGTCCTCAAGGTCGAGCTCTCCTTGAGATACAATCCTCGATGCCGACCCGCGCCAGAGTAGTTCACTGGTTCTGGCATCTACGAAATCCAAAACCAAAGTACCCTCTTTATATGATAATTTCACTGATTTGTCCGTTTTGTAATCAGTGCGATAGCTCTGATCATGAGAATATATTTTGTCCTGAACTCTAAGGTGGTATGTTATGGAGAAATCGGGGCCTTCAAATGTCCTGGTATAGCCTCGTCTCTCTAACTCCCTATTAACAACTTCCTTTATATGTTTGTCTATCTGTTGCCGATTCGCAATCGGGTTGGTAAGATACTCAAACGGCTTTTCTTGCTGCTCAAGCCAGGTAAATGTCTTCATTCGACTGAAATCAAATCCCTCATTATATTCCTGCTTTATTCTCATCCCGGAACAATTCACTGCCGCGACCAGCAGAAGACTTAACAGAAGCCTAATAAATCTCATGATCAAAAAACCTCCTTTTCACCTGACGGTAGTTATAGTTGTGATGACGTTACTCTGGCCGCCTTTTTTCGCCTTGATTCGTACGGCCATATCTATAATTGTTCCTTCTTCGGATAATCAAATGAAATAAATTTGCCCTTTCCTGGCGAAACTTCTTGCCAAGAATCCACATTGAATTCAATTACAAATATGCCAGAGGTTGGTATATTATCAACTTCATAATTGGTAAGATAGTGAGCCAACGAAGTAAACCCGGGATTATGCCCAAAAATCATCACATCGTCATATTTGCCATCTATTTTCTGAATTACTTGAATTAACTCCGAAACTCCGGCTTCGTAAAGTGCTACATTCTTTTCAATTTTTGCTTTCTCACAGCCAACTTCCCTTGCTATGATCTTTGCGGTTTTCCAGGCTCTTTTTGCAGGACTCGAGATCATCAAATCGGGCAAAGCTTTATCTTTTGCGAGCCGCTTACCCATCATCGGGGCATCGCGTCTGCCTCTCCTGTTAAGCGGCCGGTCGAGGTCATCCAAGTTTGGATATTTCCAGCTCGATTTAGCATGTCTGACAAGCGTTAATTTTTTCATTTTATTGTTTTTTCCCCCAGCCTAAATATGGATTCCGGGTCAAATTAGAATTGAAGTAATTAGGATCGCCTGTTACTTCTGCACCGACCCAATCGGGTAAAGCAATTTTTTGATTTTCATCGCTGAGTTCAACTTCGACTAAAATCAATCCTTTGTTTACGCCCTCGAACTCATCCACTAGCCAAATGAGTTCATTGTGTTCAATCTCGTATCTCATCTTCTCGATAATGGGTTGTTCACAGAGGGTATCAAGCATTTCATTTGCATCTTTTACAGGGATTTCATATTCGTACTCTGCACGGGCCGCACCTTTGGCGATGCCTTTAACGGTAATGTATCCTTGATTTCTAATCGTACGAATTCTTACTGTCCTTTCTTTCACGGTAGACAAATACCCTTGCCGATAAAACCTGCCTATGGCATTTGAACGCCAAGCATCGCTTTTAGTTAAAAACTTCCTTTCAATTTCTTGAGCCATAGCTAGTTATTTTTTCACACCCTCTAAACTTTTTATTTCCGCCCACAAATCACCATAAGACCGGGCTGCAATTGATTTAGGTCGGAAGCATAGTAGAGGCTCTCGGTAAATGCCCATTTTCTCTACATCCGCGGTATAGGGAATCCGGCTGTTTAGAAAACGTCCGTCCTGGTTAGACATCTTTTCCATTATTCCCCGATGCATTTTTTTGCGTTTTTCTACCATCGAAAAGAAAACAGAAATTTTGGACTGATCCAGTGCTTTGTCGGTGAAAAACTGCCGTAACTTTTCATATGTAAGTAATGAGAGGGTCGTGGGAACAAGAGGGACGAGCAGGTAGTCGGCCGCATAAAAAATGTTTTCAGAAACCAGTGTAATATTTGGTGGGCAATCCAGAAAAACGAAATCATATTCCTTTGCGAATGGCTCGAGAACCTCTCTTAATCTTTTTTTTGAGCGCTTTAACTTATCTAAAACAAGATCCAGATTTCTATAAGACAGATGAGAAGGCAATAAATCAAGATTTCTATAGTCTGTGCCTTTAATGCTTTTATCAAATTTCTTCCTGCCCTTTATGAATTTTTTACTGCTAAATTTTTTCGAAGACTTGATTCTAAAATAATAGGACGCTGAACCCTGGGGATCCATATCTAGCAGGATGGTTTTGGCCCCCTCCGCAGCCGCGATATAGGCTAAATTAACCGCCGCTGCCGTTTTGCCGACCCCTCCCTTAATGCTATAAAAAGCTATAATTTTCAATTTATAATCTCATCTAAAAAGTTTTTGATATAATTCTGCGTTTTCTTGCTGGCTAAATTCTTGGAACTTCTGACTAAAAGCCATTCGCACCTGCTGCTGTCTGTGGTATAAATTTGCAATTAGCCCGCCAATTGCCACGGCGGTGGCAATAGACTCGTTATGTGATGGGATAACTCGGTCCATAAACTTTTTCAGTTCTGGCTGCTGAACGCACAGATCATTGAACTCTCCTAAGTTGTCCTGCAAACTTTTCAGTTGTTTTATCAAAAACGCCATCTCCTTTTGAGGGAAGAGCGCAGCATAGAATTCTAACAAATAGCGCAATTTTTTGCACTCAATGCGTAGTTTGTGTAGTTCTTCGTCAGGTGTTGAATCATTTATTACATTTCCTAAATTCATAACCTGATGGTACTGTTTGCATATAAATTTGCGGGCCAGGCTAACGACGGGTTTATTGGCGTTTTTTGCCTTTTCCTCGCCGCTTTCCGTAGTATTTAACAAAGTCTCCCATTGTGTCAGCATCTCATTATAGAATGCGCCATTTAGGGCCTGGACAAATTCATGGTGCTGTTTTTTCCTTTCTGCCTCGAGGAACTGAAAAAGCGGTTCCAGTTTTGGTCGCTGCTCTTCAGGTAGCATCGCTTTAAACCGTTCTTTATTAAGCAAATAAACGTCAAGATCGCGCAACTGGTTTGTTGATTTTCCGACGGCAGCAAAGTCCTTCTTAAAACGCCTGACGATTTCATCTGGAAAGATTCCTTTAATCTGAGTCAAAGCGGAGCGAGTACGCCGCACAGCCACTCTATAATCATGTAAAAACTCCGTATCAATATCAGTTTTGATGCCCGCCTCGTTTTGTCTCATCAGCTCCAGCAGACGTTTCAAAATTATGACCGTCGCTTGCTTTGCCGACATGCCTGATTGCAGTCTTATATGCAATTTTGAGGAATAATCACCCGATTGTTCACCCGCTGCGCTTAAAACCATGCTAAATATTTTTATGGCTTCACGTTTTTTACCGAGATTACTTAGAAATTGACTGATATCATCCTGATATTTTTTATAACCTCTTACGGGCTCAAGAGTGACCAGATTTATTAATGGAGTTTCTTGAAGAGCATTGGCCACTTGTATTTTTTCCATCCGGAGCCGCAGAACCGTCTTTTCGAGATCATCTAAAATGCACAAGGAAGAATCTGGCTGGTTTTATCCCCACTATCACGGAAAATGACAACGCGGTGCAGATTGTTACCATGGGGCATGGAGGTCCACTCGAAGCCATGGAAAGTGGTAAACACGCCCGGTTGGTAATATTTATCAGCGTTCTCTACGACCTTTACCCAAACAGCCTGCGTCATGCGGGGCTCGTTAATCAAATCTTTTTTATCGGAACGCACCCATTCCAAAAAAGCGTCATAGCCCTTTCCCGCTTTATTCAAGTCGTGCCATTTTTTACCGGTCGCATTGGCCAGTAAGATCGGATCGGAACGGCGAATAAAATCAGCCAGCCCCAGGTTCTCGGCATGGTCTGCCACCACGAGAAAGTCCAGCGGCCGAATTAATTTTACCTTCCACCCGGAATAGGCAGTGACCTGCTCCCCGCGCGAGATACGGTAAGCCTCATCCGGCCCTAATCTTGCCCCTGCCATGCCCGCATCGGTGGACCATGAGGTATGTAAATGTGTGTCGCCGAAATAGACGTTCTGTGGATAATGGTCTTCCGCGTATGGTGAATATTCTTTCTTGGGTGGTTTAACATCCTCTTTTGCCACGTGCAAATCCTGCGCGAACGCGGACATGGTCACGAAGCTGACAATTGCAAAAACCAAACTATTTATAACTGATTGGTTTCTCATTAGTCCTCTCTCCTTTTTGTGGTTAAATTTTCTCTTTGTGTTAAAAATGATTGTGCTATCTCGAAGCGTGAATTCACGTTTCGACTGACTCGCCGATCACTTCCTTTTGTTATAAAGTCCTTGCGTTTAGTTTTGAGTATAATTATATTCCCATAGTCATAAAAATTAGGTCATAATTCGTCCACAATAATGGAACCAAAAAATGAAAACAATCCAAGCTGGAAAATTTAAGGCGCAATGTCTTGCCCTGCTTGATGCCGTCGCACAGACCAATGAGCCACTGGTCATCACCAAACATGGCAAGCCTGTTGCGAAATT
>JADFPY010000234.1 GCA_022562085.1 candidate division KSB1 bacterium
GCGTTACCGCGAGCATTTGTGGCAAATGACTGACCACAGCAGCGATTTCGTCGTGTTCCGCTGGCGTTAAAAATAAAACACTTGCGCCAATTATTTCAATGATCCCTACATACTTTTTTACTAGATCATCAGAAGCTGAGTGATTGGTGAGGACATAAATAGCATTCTCAAAAAGAAAAGGGTCTATATGATCCAGGCCGGTTTTTTCCGACCCAGCCATCGGGTGGCCTCCCAAAAAGTAAACATTCGCGGGAAGATGTTCTCCTGCTGTTTCAACAATCGCTCTTTTTGTACTACCGACATCGGTGATTAAAACGCCAGGTTTTACAAATTGTGGCAGGAGAGTGAGGTGCTTTAGAATTTGGTTAATTGGGGTAGCGAGGATAATTAAATCTGCGTCTTTTACCGCTTCTTGAAGTTTGTGCTTTTCGAATCCTTTGTTGATCAGCTTCTTTTCTTTGGCTTTTCTAATTACGAATTCACTATCAACTCCTATTATATTTTCCAAAACTCCTTTTCTTTTAAATGCAGCGGCCAGTGAACCGCCGATTAGCCCCAGGCCGATAATAACCGCCTTTTCAAAGCTTACTGCCATTTTTTTCCAACTGCCTGAGCGATAATGACCAGCTCTTTCATGAGTTTTTCGAACTGCTCGGGGAATAAACTCTGCGCACCATCTGAAAGGGCATTGTCCGGGTCGTTGTGGACTTCAATAATGAGTCCGTCTGCGCCGGCTGCAATAGCTGCGCGGGCCATCGGAGCCACTTTATCACGGCGGCCTGTAGCATGGCTTGGGTCGGCAATAATAGGCAGGTGGCTCAATTTTTTGATAACTGGAATCGCCGAAATGTCCAAAGTATTTCTGGTATATTTTTCAAAAGTTCGAATCCCGCGTTCGCAAAGAATAACCTGGTAGTTCCCGCCGGCCATAATGTACTCCGCCGCCATCAGTGTTTCTTCGATAGTTGCCGACATGCCGCGTTTAAGGAGTACCGGCTTTCTAATTTTACCAAGCTCTTTCAGCAAAGAGAAGTTCTGCATGTTGCGGGCGCCGACTTGCAGGATATCGACATACTCGACAAGGAGAGGAATTAGAGTGCTTTCCATAATCTCGGAGACGCAAATCAACCCATTTTCAGTAGTTGCGTCTCTTAATAAAACCAGTCCTTTTTCACCTAATCCCTGAAAGCTGTAAGGAGAACTACGGGGTTTGAAGGCACCGCCGCGCAGGATATTGGCCCCGGTTTCCTTAACAAATTTTGCAATGGTCTTGATTTGCTCCCGGCTTTCGATCGAACAGGGTCCTGCCATCATCACCAATCGGTCCCCACCGATTGTGACATCTTTTATTTTAACAACCGTATTTGCCGGTTGAAATGTCCGACTGGTGAGTTTAAAAGGCTCGGTTATTGGGACGATTTTTTGAACCCCGTCCATCAACTCGAGCATGCGTGTATCTAAGCCGCGTTTATCTCCGATTGCGCCAAGAACCGTCTGATTGACGCCTGTCGAGCGGTGGATATCAAAATTTATTTCGGTGAGCCTGCTTATGACTTTCTGAATGGCGTCTTCAGACGCATTCTCTTCCATCACCACAACCATTGACTAACCCTCCTTTTTGTTTGAGATTTGATCTTTCGCAAAGTTCAGAAGTTATTGATTTTATGTAGCTCATTATTTTCAAGCAATCACAAAGCCTGAAATCGGCATCTTTGTCCAAAACACCCCCAATTGTGAAGGGGGACGGAGGGCAAATGACCTTCTCTCTGAAATGGTCCATTGCTCTCCGGACAGACCACCCAACTCTAAGCACTCTCTGAAAGCCCCCTTCTCTTTTTTTTAAGAGAAGGGGGTTGGGGGATGAGTTAAAGATGCACCGCAACCCGCTCAAGCACCGCCTCAAGATTCATCTCAATTTCCTCATTTTTAAAACGAATCACTTGTATACCCAGGGTATTTATGATATGGGTTCTAAACCCATCGTAATCTTTTTGCCTTATATGTATCTTACCGTCTATTTCCACCACCAATCTCTTCTCATGACAATAAAAGTCCGCTACGAAAAATCTTCTTCCGCCGTCTATCTCAAAGCAAATTGGATGCTGCCGGAGAAACTTCTTACCCTTTAGTTTCCGGTTTCGCACCGCCTGCCAAAACATCGACTCGCTTTTGGTTTGGTTCTTTCTAAGCTTTCTGACGGTTTGTTTTATTAGATCGTCCTAAATCCCCCTCTCTTGCAAGAGAGGGGGACTTCTGGTCTGGGGCTCATCGTTTAATTTGTTTAGGGTGTCGAATTTTGTGAAGCCTGTTTGAGATTTGATCTTTCGCGATGTCTTTTTCTAATTTACGGGATTCATCGATGATTCGTTCAAAGATTCTGAGGACCCTGTCATCGCTTAATGGACCAGGGTTTTCTTGTTGCATTCTGTTCATGATTATTTTTTCCCTCTCAGGAGAATGGATTGGTATCCCTTTGTCTGTTTTAATTTCACCGATTTTGATACTAAATTCCGAGCGCTTATTTATTAGCTCTAAAATTTGTGTATCCACTTCATCTATTTTCTCACGCCAATCCTCGATGTCCATTTCAATCTCCTTTTAGGGCAAGTTTTAATCTTTGCACGAACTGACCAATAGAGCTAAGCATATCCTGGTTTCCCCGAGATTTTGTAATTAGATCTATGATTGCACTGCCGACGATCACGCCGTCAGCATTTCTGCCAATTTCGTTTGCATCTTCCGGATTTGAGATCCCAAACCCGACCAATAGCGGATGAGTGACAACAGATTGAATTGATTGCAAGAAGTCAATCAAGCCGTGAGACACACCCGATCGCCGGCCGGTGACGCCGGTGACGGACACACAGTAAATGAAATCGCTGGTCACCGCATCTATTTTTTTAATGCGCGCCGATGGCGTATTCGGCGAAATTAAAAAATTCATGCCTAATTTGCTACCATTAAATTCCGGGTCAATAGTTTGAAATTCCTCCGGGAGCAAATCCGGGATTATCAAACCGTCCACGCCTGCCTCGGCGGCGTCTTTAATAAACCTATCAAATCCATATTTGAGTAGAGGGTTTAAGTATCCCATTAAAATAATTGGGATTTCACTTTTTTGGCGAATTGTTTGAATTTGTTTCAATGCCAGGTTTAAATTCATGCCATTTTCCAAAGCAGTTTTTGACGAATGTTGTATGGTCGGGCCGTCAGCAATTGGATCGGAAAATGGCATGCCAATCTCGATTAAGTCGGCTCCGGATTCTTCGAGCTGCCAAACCAGTTCCGGTGCGCTTTCCAGATGTGGGTAGCCGGCTGTAACGAAAATGGACAAGATTTTTTCGTCAATTCCCCGGACTTTTTGAAATGTGTTTGAAATTCTATTCATGACGTAGGTGCAATAAGGTAATTTGCAAAGAATCTATTAGTTGTTAATATTGAATTCACAATTAGCCAAAATTGAAAATATGGGCTTTTTGCACCAACGTCATTCATTCTTAATATTCAACTTACTTTTTACCAAATCCACATCCTTATCGCCCCGTCCGGAGAGACAAATAACCAGTGTTTGGTTCTCTGACATCGTTGGCGCAATTTTTACGGCCTGCGCAACTGCATGTGCACTTTCGAGGGCGGGGATAATGCCTTCCGTTTGTGAAAGTAGTGAGAAAGCTTTTAAAGCCTCTGTATCTGTAACGGCAGTGTATTCGACCCGGCCGCTGTCCTTTAAGAAACTGTGCTCCGGTCCAACGCCCGGGTAATCGAGTCCGGCTGATATTGAATGAACTTCCTGGATCTGACCGTCGTCGTTTTGCTGGAGGTAGGAATAGGCTCCGTGCAAAACGCCGGGTTCTCCGCGACAGAGAGTGGCTGCATGTTGATTCGTGTCCAGCCCGAAACCCGCTGCTTCAACGCCAACCAGTTTAGTGTCTGCATCTTTAAGAAAAGGATAAAACATTCCTATCGCGTTGCTGCCGCCGCCAACGCAGGCCAGGAGAGTGTCCGGTAACCTTTTTTCTTTTTCGAGAATTTGGCTGCGAGTTTCTCGCCCGATAACCGATTGAAAATCACGAACTATTACCGGGTAGGGGTGAGGTCCGACAACCGAGCCGATCAAATAATAAGTATCACCAACATTTGTCACCCAATCGCGAATCGCTTCGTTGATTGCATCTTTTAAGGTGCGGCTGCCGGAGGTTACCGGAATAACTTCGGCACCCAGGAGCTGCATACGAAAAACATTCAGGTGTTGACGCTTTGTGTCTTCTTCACCCATGTAAATGACGCACTGCAGGCCCATTTTTGCCGTGACCGTGGCCACCGCTACGCCATGCTGACCCGCACCCGTTTCAGCGATGATGCGTTTCTTTGCCATGCGTTTGGCTAAAAGAATCTGACCGAGGGTGTTATTAATTTTGTGCGCACCGGTATGGTTCAGATCTTCACGCTTTAAATAAATTTTAGCGCCACCGAGTTTTGCGGTCAATTGATTAGCGAATGTAAGCGGCGTGGGCCGTCCGGAGTATTCTTGTAAAAGGTCATTCAGCTCTTTTTGAAATGCCGGATCGCTTTTCGCCTTTAAATAGGCGTCCTCTAATTCGGTTAGCGCCGGCACTAAGATTTCCGGTACAAATTTACCACCATATCGACCGAAGTGGCCGGTTTTGTCGGGTAAAGCTGCAATTGAATCGTTAGTTTTAAATTGAGATTCACTCATCGTAGTTCGCTGTTTTACGGATTTCCTGGAAAAATGCTTTTAATTTTTCGGAGTCTTTTTTGCCGGGCTCCGCTTCCACACCGCTGCAGACATCGACTGCATAGGGATGAACAAACTCCACGGCTTCGCGAACATTCCTTGCGTTAAGCCCCCCGGAAACTACAATCGGACCGTACTTTTTGGCTTCTTTTGCAATATTCCAATTGAAGGTTTTACCCGTACCGCCGTAACTCTGATCATGATAAGTATCTAATAGAAAGCCGGATGTTTTGTATTTTTTTATGATGCTTAAATCAAAACCGTTTTTGACTCGAAAGACCTTTAAAACCGGCAGCGGAATCTGCCGGCAGTAATCCCACGATTCATCTCCGTGTAGTTGAATGAGTTTTATAGGCACGGTTTTCAAAATTTGGTTTATTTCGCTCAACAGTGCGTTTACAAATACGCCTACTGTGCCTACAAAAGGCGGTAATGAATCGATGATCGATTTGGCGGCAACAGAACTGACGAATCGCGGGCTCTTTTTGTAAAAAATGAATCCCAGGGCGTCTGCGCCAAATCCACAGGCAAGCCGGGCGTCCTCAAGATTTGTAATTCCGCAGACCTTTACCTTGACCATTTTTCGGCTCCAACAAATTCGCTTAACGCTTTTCCAACGTCCTCTTGCCGCATCAAAGCTTCACCGATTAAAACCGCATCAACTCCAAGCTGCCCTACCATTTCGACATCCCTACGCGATTGAATACCGCTTTCCGAGACTAAAATAATTTCTTCAGGGATAATTTCAAGTAATTTCTCCGTAGTGGACAGGTCAATCTCAAATGTGGTTAAATCGCGATTGTTAACGCCGATGATTTCAGGTTCAGCCGTCATCGCTCTTTCTAATTCTTTTGTATTGTGAACTTCCACCAAACAGTCCAGGTTTATCTCGTCCGCTGCCGCCCGCAGCTCAGCAAATTGCGAGTTGGAAAGAATGGCCATGATTAATAAAACAGCGTCTGCGCCGAATGCCCTGGCCTCGATAACTTGATAGGGATCTAAAATGAAATCTTTTCGCAAAAGAGGAATGTCTACGGCCTTCTGTACTTGACCCAGGTAATCCAGTTTGCCCTCAAAAAATCTTTCGTCCGTCAACACGGAAATGGCAGCCGCGCCATTTTTTTGGTAGCTTTCCGCAATTTCAACAGGTTCAAAATTCTCTCGCAACCTGCCGGCGCTTGGAGAGGCTTTTTTAATTTCAGCGATGATTTGCACAACTTTTTCATTTCTTAGGACCTCAGAAAAGGAGTTCGGTTGCCGCTGCCCTCCGACTTGCTCAAACAGTTCGGAAATCGGCTTCTTTCCAATCCGCTGCTTGATTTCCTGGGTTTTGTTTTTAAGAATTTCGTCTAGAAAAGCCATTGTTAAATATCGTTGCTCATTTGTTTCAATGCCAGAAGTTTTTTCAGAGCCGCCCCTGTATCAATTGACTCTTTGGCCATTTCAACGCCAGCGGAAATAGTTTTTGCCAGACCGCTGACCAGAAAGCCGCAAGCTGCATTAACTACTACAATGTCGCGGGCCGATCCTTTTTTCCCTTTTAATAATTCAAGAGTCAATTCTGCATTTTCTTCCGGCGTGCCTCCGGATATTTCGCTTTTTCCATTTGGAGTTAGACCAAAGTCTTTGGGATAAAGTTTCTTTTCAGTAATCGTTCCGTCCAATAATTCAACGACTAAAGTAGGGCCGTCTATGGAGATTTCATCGAGACATTCATCACCGTGAATGATTAAGATATGGTCGGCGCCGAGTTCATTCAATACTTGCGCCATCAACCGGGCGAGTGCCGGGTGGTAGGTGCCTAAAAGTTGTCTCCGCACCAAAGCGGGATTAGTAAGGGGTCCGAGAATGTTAAAAAAAGTTCGAATCGCAACCTCACGTCTGGGTCCGACCGCATATTTCATAGCTTTGTGCAAAGCAGGGGCATAAAGAAAGGCAATGCCGATCTCGTCCAAACAGAGGCCCGTTTGCTTTGCGTCCAGATCAATTTTTACGCCCATCGCTTCCAGTAAATCCGCGCTGCCGCATTTGCTTGAAACCGAACGGTTGCCGTGTTTTGCGACGGGAACGCCACCCCCTGCAGCGACAAAGGACGCCACGGTTGATACGTTGAATGTTCCGGCCCCATCCCCGCCGGTGCCGCACAAGTCGATGGCGTTGGAAAAGCGTGTGTGCACTCTGTCTGCTTTTTCACGCATCGCCTGGGCAAACCCGGCAACTTCCTGGTAGGTTTCCCCTTTAAGCTTGGCCGCAACCATAAATGCGCCGATTTGCGCCGGTGTCGCTTCGCCTTCCATGATGCAGTTCATGACTTGGTAAGCATCTTCACGGGTTAAATCGTGTCTTTCAACGACAGTTTTTATTGCTTGCTGAATCATGTCTCTATCCTTAATTTGATTAGGGTGTCTTTTTAATACCGCTCCGGCTCCTCGTCCCGAATTCATTATTATATTTTTAAAGGAATGTCGGGACGAGGGATCCTGCGCGGGCTTCGAGCGCCTCCGT
>JADFPY010000235.1 GCA_022562085.1 candidate division KSB1 bacterium
TAGTCTGCGCAGTAGGTGTGTCTGGTGTTTGGAGAACGGATAATTTTGCATCGAATTGGACCTTAACCCAGATGCCGCCAGGTTGGAACGGTGCCTCTTCTCTTGCTGAAGTGAAGATTTCTCTGGTCAATCCGCAAATTGTTTGGGCCGGGGAAAGTATGATCGCGGGCAGCCCCCTTTACGTGTCTTCAGATGGTGGCCTTTCTTTTGCTGAAACGGCGGTCTTTCCAGATGTTACTCTTGGCCGCATTTCTGGGTTAGAAACCCATCCTGCTGAGGACAGTACAGCCTTCGCGCTTTTCTCTTTTGCTAATGCTCCCAAGATCTTGCGGACAAATGATTTAGGCCAAACCTGGGAAGATATCTCGGGATTTGGCACCGGCACGACGAGCACAAATGGCTTTCCGGATGTCGCCGTACATAGCTTATTGGTCATGCCCTATGATACGGATATCATCTGGGCCGGCACAGAAATCGGTATTTTTGAATCTATGGACGGCGGAGCCACCTGGGCGGATGCAAATAATGGTTTCCCTGCTACCTTGGTGTATGAGATGGTTATTGTGAACGATCAGGTTGTTGTCGCAACCCACGGCAGGGGCGTTTGGTCAGTCGCTCTTCCGGAATTGGCCGGGTATGAACCTCCAGTTGCGACCCTATCTCCGCGTTTAAATGGAATTGGGGGTGGCGCTGGCGGTCTGATAAGTCTGGATGTTTCACTTAGATCTCCTTATGATTCTACCTTGGTCGTCGCTGATGGAGAAGCGGTCTTTAGTTTGCCAGCCAACCCTGCGGGTATCGATACAAATGTTAACGTCCTGTTATCATCGATTGAAAACCAGAGTTCAGTTGCCGTTTCGGTTAAATCGTTCAAGGACGGCGATATGTTTAGGTCAGCAGTTAAAGAAATTGTTGTTTTCCCATTACTGGAAGCACGAAATGGCTATATTAACAATCTCAATTCCTTTATTAATAATGACATTGCTTCAAATGGGCTAAGTGTAACCTCGGATTTTGAGAACCGTGCCCTTCATTCCCCTCATAACTATGCGGACGCGACTGTGCTGACTGCTACGCTCAGAGTACCCATTATTGTTGCCTCGACGGATGCAATTCTAAGTTACGATGATATTGCGATTGTGGAGCCGGGGTTTCCAGGCTCTGTCTTTGGTGATGAGAATTTTAGGGATTTTGTCGTAGTGGAGGGACGTAATATCAATGAGGTAACTTGGCTGCCCCTTGCTGATGGTTACGATGCCCGCTTTGATGCCACTTGGTTGCAAACTTTTAATGTGAATGGCAATGGCGCTCCATCCATGTTTCGAACTCATGAGATAGATTTATTGGATACATTTCCCGCTGAAGAGACAATCCTGATCAGATTCAGATTGTTTGCAGATGAAACTATGAATGCATGGGGATGGGTCGTTGACAATCTAAGTATCCAGCCTCAACTCGTGTCTGTTGCATCGAATGAGCAAATACCCAAAGTATTTAGTTTGTCCCAAAATTATCCGAATCCATTCAATCCCGGCACGCAAATCGACTATACTTTGCCAGCCACTGCTAAAGTGAATCTAAAAATTTATAATGTCCGTGGACAACAAGTTAAGTATTTGGTTCAAGATGAAGCGCACCTAGCTGGTTCTTATACCGTTGAGTGGGACTGTAAAGATGATTTCGGTGTCCCCGTATCCAGCGCCTTTTATTTTTACAGAATCGAGGCCGGCGACCGGTCACCAACATCACGGGCGCTCTTTGTTAAATCCTTCAAGATGACCCTGCTCAGGTGAACTCGATAATTCAATTGTCTACATTTAAGTTCTTTTAAATAGTGACAATATTCAAAGTTATTAAAAGGCCTCGCTTGTTTGCGGGGCTTTTTTTTCAGGTACAATTCCGCTTGCTTTTCCTGCCTAATCTTTTTAAATTAAGTCACCAAAAACTAAGTCATATCTCCTAGGAGGCAGAATTTCATGTCAGAAGAAAAAACGCAAAATCCCGAGGACACAGTGAAATTGGATGTAGAAACGATATTACAGACCACTGAAGGCCGAAGTTTTTTGAATCAATTAAATCAAGTCAGTCGTGTCCTTTCAATCCGGAACTCTGAGGTAAACTTTAAAGGGGTAGAAGTAGTCAAGACAGGCTATTTAGGAGACTGTAAAAGTGTCCATTTATTTAAATGTCCAAACGGTTACTTTTTGTTTTGCAATAAGGCGTTTACAAAAAACAACTGGTCGGCGGCTGGCAGCAAACTTAATGACGTGATTGAAAAAATTCAGGACGGGGAAGTTAAGAAAAAAATTAGTGAAACCTTGGCTTCTGCTTAGAATGACTTAGCTTTAATTGACTTACCAAGGTTTCTTTTTTAGGAGAGATTTGTATGACAGAAATAAGACGTTCGATTGAGATTGCTGCCACAAATGACCGGGTATGGGAGTGCATTAATCCGCAGAATTGGCAAAACATTTTCCATTTTGTAAAAAAAGTTGACGGATACGAGCAAGGGAAATCCGGTGTTGGGACTCATGCCAGTATCATTGCCGGAAGTGATGATTTTGCAATAAGATATAATGTTGAAGTGACTGAATTAAGTGAGAAAACAAAAATTGCTTATCGCCGTTATGGAGGGCCTTTAGTTGGTAAAGGGGTTATTCAATTAAAGCCTTTGCAAAAAGGCACCCTATTAAAACGGACAAGCATTTATGACGACGATCTTTCTGAAGAAACGATTCAATCCTTGAGCGAGGGGATGGAAAAGGATAACCTGAGAGTAAAAAAGGTGGCTGAGGCTCCAAAATAAGTTCAAATATTTACCTTTTGAGTTTCGATCTTCATCGACATTTCTTTTGCATTTCCGTTTTTAAAAAATATAAAGTTGAAAATTTTGTAGTTTTCTTTGCTAAGAAATTTCTACTTCTCTGATTCTAAGCGATTATCATGCGCAGCCGTTGCCTAAACTTAATGCTCTCTGGGTTAAATAACGAACACTCCATTTTTCAATCCTCTCTTACAGGTCATTTCGAATTTCATGTTTCAGGAAATGCGAGAGAAAAATACGAATTTGACCACACTCTTTTTTCCTCCACTGGCAACGTCGTTTTTGCAGATTTTCAAGCGGCACGCCTCCTTGCTCACCAGATAAATAAACAGCGCGATTTGGAGCGCTTCCCGGAACAAGCGGTCAAAGCCGGGCAGATCAACGCAATGGGTCTGATCGATGAAATACTTCATCACGTTGTTTTTCTCTATCAAAAGCAAATCAATCCGAAGGCCTTCGTACAGGCTTTAAAGTGGGTTGAGACAGAAGTTAACGAAAAAGAAATAGACAAAGTGCTGACTCAATTTATCGAGCAATTTCCGCCAAGGGCAGTTTATAAAAACCAGCTGGATGCTAGGACGTACTTAAAAGAATCCACGAACGGTATTTTGAATCGCTTGATAGCTTTCGAAGAAATGGTGCTGCTATGGCTGGCAAATCGAAACCCCGCTTTTTCAACTTTTCAAGAATTGTTTGACGACTCCCTTTTGCGTAGGCAGACTGCGTATTTGCAGGTCATGCAATCTATTGAGGATTTTTTTAAAACCCAGCCTCTTTTTGGTCCTGATAAACTAGATTTGATTTCATTGCTACGCCAATCGGCAATTGAAGCGCCGGATTCTTTAGAAGGTCAGTTAACGTTCATGCGCAGTAGATGGGGTCTCATCCTCGAGAATTTTTTGTCTCGGTTAATTGGCGGTTTAGATTTAATTAGAGAGGAAACAAAGCCTATTTTTGCCGGACCCGGGCCAACTCAAGTGCCGGAGTTTTTCTCTGATATTGAATTCGAAAAGTTCAGCTCAGACCTCGAATGGATGCCTCGTTTAGTGTTAATAGCGAAAAGTACCCTGGTCTGGCTGGATCAACTTTCTAAAAAATATAAAAGCTCCATAACCAGGCTGGACCAAATTCCAGATCAAGAGTTAGATGATTTAACACGCTGGGGATTTACCGGCCTTTGGCTGATTGGTATTTGGGAGCGCAGCCCGGCTTCAAAAAAAATCAAGCAAATGTGCGGTAATCCTGAAGCAGAGGCCTCAGCTTATGCCTTGTTTGATTATGAAATAGCAGTAGAAATTGGTGGATATAAAGCTTTGCAAAACCTTAAATACCGCTGTTTGCAGCGCGGCATTCGGCTTGCCAGCGACATGGTTCCCAACCACACCGGGATCGACTCAAAGTGGGTGAGGGAGAACCCCGATTGGTTCGTTTCTTTGCCAAACAGTCCGTTTCCATCTTACACTTTTAACGGCACCAATTTATCAACGGACCCTCGCTATGGTATTTTTATTGAGGACAATTATTATAGTCGCACGGACGCAGCTGTGGTTTTTAAAAAGCAGGACTATTGGACAGGCGATGTCAAATACATCTATCACGGTAACGACGGCACCAACATGCCCTGGAATGACACCGCGCAATTGAATTTTCTAAATCCGGAAGTGCGGGAGGCTGTGATTCAAAACATTTTAAGAGTGGCACACTCTTTCTCAATTATCCGCTTTGACGCTGCGATGACTCTGACAAAAAAACATTACCAGCGTTTGTGGTTTCCGGCGCCGGGGAGTGGAGGGGATATTCCAACTCGCTCAGAGCACGGGTTGTCAAAAGGTAATTTTAATAAAGCAATGACCAATGAGTTTTGGCGCGAAGTTGTAGATCGCATTGCGGAGGAAGCGCCGGACACCTTACTTTTAGCCGAAGCATTTTGGCTCATGGAAGGCTATTTTGTCAGAACCTTGGGCATGCATCGGGTTTATAACAGCGCATTTATGAATATGCTAAAAAATGAGGAGAATGAAAAATACCGCAACACGATTAAAAACACCATTCAATTTAACCCTGAAATCCTGAAACGCTTTGTCAATTTCATGAACAATCCGGACGAGGAGACTGCGTTGGCCCAGTTCGGAAAAAGCGACAAATATTTTGGCGTTTGTACAATGGTGGTCACCATGCCCGGCTTGCCAATGTTCGGACACGGGCAGGTTGAAGGTTTTGTCGAAAAATACGGCATGGAATATCGCCGGGCATATTTGGATGAGCAAGTGGATTGGGAGTTGGTGGATCGTCATGAACGTGAAATCTTCCCATTGATGAAAAAACGCTATCTCTTTGCTAATGTCGATGATTTTCTTTTTTATGATTTTTCAACGGAAGAGAATGTTAACGAAAACGTTTTTGCATACTCTAATCGATTTGGCAACGAGTACGCTTTGGTAGTTTATAATAATAAATTCGCTGAGGCCAAAGGATGGATTCACACTTCGGTTCAATATGCATCAAAAACCGGGACGAACGGTGATACCCACCTGAAGCAAAAAAACTTGGGCAGTGCCCTGAACTTGCATTCTGGCGAAAATAATTACTGTATTTTCCGAGATGAGGTCACTGGATTGGAGTTTATTCGCAAAAGCAATGAGATTCTCCAACAAGGTCTTTATTTTGAACTGGGCGCTTACAAGTATTTCGTTGCGCTGAATTTCCGAGAAGTTCTGGACAATGACTTGCATCAGTATGAACAATTGGCGGCCAGTTTAAACGGCAGCGGAGTAGCGAGCATCTCGGAGGCATTGCAGGAGCTCTTTCTTCAACCATTGTCAGAGGCCTTCGATTCGCTCCTGAGTGTGGGAAAAGTCAAGGAGTTTAAAAAACACAGCTTAAGAAAAAAATCACCAGCTGGATTCCTGAAAAACTTTGAAAAAAGCTCCGTGCTCTTCTTGAAGCAAGCAAGGCATTTTTCTTCCGGTACGGGCAACGAAACTATACTCGCTGAAGAAATTCTACGGAAGTTAAAAATCCTTTTGAGACTGCCGGAAATTAAAAATCAATTCGGCAATTCAAAATCACCTAAATTTCAAGCTTCGGTTAAATATTTAAAAAAGGGCTATATTGAATATGACATGACCTTCAGTTTGCTGCTCAGCTGGTTGGTTACACATTCGTTAGGAAAGCTCGTTTCGAAAGCCGGCTACGAAGAACAAAGCAGGATTTGGCTAAGTGACTGGTTACTTAGCAAAAGATTTACTTGGGTTTTACGCCAATTGGGAGCCGACGAAAATGAATCCTGGGAAGGAGGAATGCTTTTAAAAATTCTTGTGAGCGAGCAAAACTGGTTTCTTGAGACAATACGCAAAAAAGGACAAGAAGACAAAATAATGAGTCAACTACTCAAATCCTCTGACATCCGAAAATTTTTAAAAGTGAATCGTTGGGAAAGTGTGTTGTGGTTTAACAAAGAAAATTTTCAGAAGCTTGTTTGGTGGCTGTTTCTAATCTCAGTCATTCAGATTGAGTCAAAATTCGAAATGGATTCGGAAGAAGCCGTCAAAGAAATTGAAAAGACCTTTGCCACCATTCAGAATTGGCTCAAAGCTGAAAAAACATCCGAATATCAGCTGGAGAAGTTGTTAAATGAGTTGAAAAGGTAGCATGTTTTATGGATAAAAAGTTTAAAAGAGACTTAAACTCATTAGATGGAATTTTTAAATTCATAAATGAATTCAGCGCCAAAACCGGCGTGGATGAGTCAGTTGTTTTTACGATAAATCTTGTTGTTGAAGAGCTTTTTACAAATATGGTAAAGTACACTTCTGAAAATACTAATGAAATTTTGCTTGAGCTTAAAAAAAACGAAGACGATCTGATAATTCATTTAACCGATTTTGATGTTGATCCTTTTGATATCACTAAAACTGCGGAAGTTGACACAAAGCAGTCGTTAGAGGAGAGGAGAGTCGGCGGTTTGGGGATTCATTTGGTCAAACAAATGATAGACAAAATTGAATACGAATATAAAGATAGGCAAAGTAAAATTATTTTAATCAAACATTTGGAGAAGTGACATGTTTGAAGCAGAACTGAAAAACAACAACGATATAAAGCTCACTGGTAGATTCGATGCCTCCCAGGTTGAAAACGCAAAAGAAGTGTTTAATTCCGTAACGAGTTCTTGTGAAGTCGATTTCACAAACCTTGAATATATTTCAAGCGCCGGGTTAAGTGTTTTGCTTGTGACGCAAAAAAGATTGAGTGAATCGGAGAACAGTCTGAAATTGACAAATATGAACAAGCATATTCGAGATGTATTTCGATACGCAGGTTTCGATACGGTTTTTGAAATTGCGTAGTACCAGATTTATAATTGACAAAACATTTTAATCTATTTATATTGTAACACCTAGGTGATAAGTGTCAAGACATCGTTAACACTA
>JADFPY010000236.1 GCA_022562085.1 candidate division KSB1 bacterium
CGAGAAATCTGCATTTAGGGCTGGAGTTTTTGCGCGAATTATCTTATGCTCGATGTAGTTTAAGCTAAGTTTCTTATGATTGATAATAACGAATTTTTTATCCCAGATGGTTTTCTTAAACACAGTGCCAATAATCAACCCACCAAAGTGCAATTCGTTAATGCTCTCGACCGGATAGTTGTCGCAAATGACCTTCAGGGTGTAGGCGTTGTAGGCGTTTATCCAGAATGCCAGTTTTCCTTTCGGGTTGGCAATGGATTCAGGATTAGTGGCCGCTAATTTTGAAATATATGCCTCCAAGCGTTCATCTTTGCACAGATCACGGTAACTTACTTTTCCTCCGCTGACATATTCTTGCAAAATCTCGGTAAACAAACTATGGGTATTATGTCCCTCACTGTTTATTCCATGCATAGCGGGTTCGATCGTCAAGGTGCGACCCAAGGAGCAAATAAGCAGGATAATTACAACAACAAAAATTGTGCTTTTCATAGAATGATCCTCTTTTTTATAGAGAGGCCATCTTTTGCTAAAGATGGCATCTCGGATAGCTCCATCGCATTTGTTATTACTGGGTTGATATTGTTCTAAAATCTGCTTTACGGCTTTGTTGATTTGATCTGGTTAAACCCCTACCCCCTGGGTAGTTGTCCTCTTAAAAATGGTTCACCGTTTGATTAATGTCTTAAACCACTACCTCGGTAGTGGTGCCGTTAAAAAGGTTTTACCGTTTTAGGAATTCATTAAATTACGTACCTCCCTGAAAGTGTGCCCTGAGAATCAAGGAGGTACGTAATGAATAGATTTAGGAAGTTATCACATACGATTTATGAATGCAAGTATCATATTGTATTTTGTCCGAAATATCGTTATCGGATATTCAAGGATGCTATAAGTGACTATACTCGTCAGCAGATTTATCGTCTTTGTAGCCAGAAGGAGTTGGTGGAGGTATTGGAGTTGAATGTCCAGAGAGATCATGTACATGTGGTTCTTCCGATTCCCCCGAAGTATTCGGTCAGTAGTATGATGGGTTATTTGAAGGGCAAACTCTCGACTCGTCTTTTTCGCGAGCTACGAAGACTGGGGAAGTGCTTCTGGGGTCGTCATTTGTGGTCTCGTGGCTATTGTGTGAGCAGCGTAGGTTTGGATGAGGCTATGATCCGGAAGTATGTTCGTTGGCAGGAGCGGAAAGAGAAGGAGATAGAGAGTCATCAACAAAACCTATTCAACTAAACTAACGAGCACCCCAGGGTACCTTTCAGGACTACCCTTACCAAGCCACCGCCTTTGGCGGTGGTAATTGACTCACGTCAGGTTCAGAGAATTTGTACATGGTACCACCTAAGTTGTATTAAAAATGCAAGGTTTTTAGCCTCTTTCTTGAAAAAAAACTTGCATTTAGGTGGTAAAATAAGTATAAAATTGATAACGAAGCCTATCAATTATTTCTAAAAGGACGTTATCATTGGAATAAGCGAGCTCCCGGTAATTTTCAAGCATTCTGTACCTGATGAACCGAGGTTGGTATGACAATCTAAAGAAAAAGCTTATTTCCGAAGGGAAACGGCTGTTCCAAGCAAAGACCATTCTTCTCGATGCGCGTACTGAGGATGCCACCGATGAGGATATTCAAGCTATCATAAACATGTACTGAACCATCACAGAGGATAAAATTCGCAGGTGAAAATTGCTAATACTTTAAGGCGTGCTTTACATTACTTTAGGAGTCAACCATGGATACTTTCTTAATTTTCTTCGAACAAATGCCTGTATGGCAGAAACTTGTTTGTGTTTTAGGTTGTTTAACCTTTTGTTGGTTACTCGAGGGTAACTATCCACTATTTCAATTTGATTACCAAAAATGGAAACATGGTGGGGCTAATTTAACATTTTTTTTGGGCGTAGGAATCATCAACCTTATTTTCGGAATTGCTACCGTGGGCGTGTTTGAGTGGGTCCAGCAGAATGAAATTGGGATATTGTTTATTATTGGTCTGCCTATCTGGGCTGAATTGCTCATCACCCTTTTACTATTGGAGCTGGTAGCACAGTATTTCGTCCATTATCTTATGCACAGGATAAAATGGATGTGGAGGCTTCATATGGTTCATCATAGCGATACAAAAGTGGATGCTACGACCGGCACTCGTCATCATCCAGGTGACTATATTCTGCGCGAATTATTTGCCCTGGTCGCCATAATTCTTATTGGCGCCCCCATCGCATTTTACCTCACGTATAGAATATTTTCCATCTTCTTTACCTATACCACCCATGCAAATATAACGATGCCAAACTGGTTGGATAAATCCCTAAGTTGGATTTTTATAACGCCCAATATGCACAAATTTCATCATCACTTTGAGATCCCCTGGACTGACACCAACTTTGGCAATATCTTCTCAATTTGGGATCGTATTTTTGGAACAATGGTCTACGATGACCCCAAAAAAGTAAGGTATGGCTTAGATTTTCTTGACGGTACGCCAGATGAAAATATTCTCTTCCTATTGAAGATGCCGTTTGATAAGAATATAAGTAGGGATTGAATCCCGAAAACTATGGACTCACAAAAAATTAGTGCTATCTTATGGTTTCTATCTGCGCTCTTTTGCTTTCGAGTTCTCGCCCAACTGACTGCGTCGGTAGTCGACACTACTTTTCTCCCGGCTTTTGAAGATTGGCACAGTGCCACTATGCCGTATGGCCTGCTGGCCTTTTTTCAGATAGTGATTCTGTTCTTCATGGCGAAAACCGCGTTGAGATTCTCCCGGAAACAAGTGCGGCCGTCAAAAAGAACCGGTGTTTTCATCTTAATTATCGGGAGTATTTACTTTTTTGCGATGGTATTGCGTATGACGCTTGGGCTAACGGTGTATACAGAATCCCGCTGGTTTAGCAATTATCTATCAACCGCATTTCATTACCTTTTGGCCATATTCTTACTTCTTGTTGGTTGGTACCATCATAAAATGGCTAAACTAAAATCAGTCAATTAAATGCTTTCTTGAAGACATGCCTACTTTAACAATCAAAAATGCCTTGACATGGACCGCTTATCCGGTGGTCATGCTTGTTTGTATCGGCCTGTTTATGACCTTCAGAGGCCTGGGATTTGCTTTACTTGCCTATACTTACATACCGGTTATCGTTGGTGCAGCATCGATTACCTTCCTGGAACTTTATAACCCGCATATCAAAAGTTGGATAGCCAATAAGAACGATGTTGGCAATGATGTGTTATTTATGATAACCGTGCAGATGATTCTGCCGAAGTTACTGGCTTTTCTGGTTGCCATTTCTATCATAAAAATAATAGCTTACTATAGTTTAGGATTGACTGGATTCTGGCCCCATGCCTGGCCAATTGGCGTACAAGCAGTTCTCATGGTATTCATTGCTGATTTTTTTCGCTATTGGCTGCACAAGTTTTCGCATGAAAATAATACCTTATGGAGACTTCACGCGGTTCACCATTCGCCCAAGAAGCTTTACTGGTTAAATGTTGGTCGATTCCATCCGATCGAAAAAAGCTTACAATTCCTGGCCGACGCCCTGCCCTTCATTGTTTTGGGTTTGCGGGAAGAGGTATTAGCACTCTATTTCGTTTTTTACGCTGTCAATGGCTTCTTTCAACATTGCAACATCGAGCTGAGATTCGGTTTCCTGAATTACATCGTCAGCAGCGCAGAGATCCACCGCTGGCACCATTCCCGCTTGATTGAAGAATCAAATGCCAATTATGGCAATAATATCATCATTTGGGATATCCTTTTCGGGACATATTTCTTCCCGAGGGACCGTTTGGTCGGTGAACTAGGTTTGTTTAATAATGATTACCCTTTGGATTTTAAGTCCCAGCTTAGGACTCCATTTGCCGGCAACATTGATAAGCAAGCCCTCCCCCTTCTCAAGTACAGGGATATCGCGATGAATGGGTTATTAAAGCTGCGGATGATTCATATTCGCCTTCGGTATTATGCACCGTATGTGCGCAGCGCACGCAATCCCTGGAAGGTGCAGGAAAATCTGCTTCACAAAATTCTGCAACAGAATAGGAATACCCGTTTCGGAAAAGAGCATTCTTTTGAAAAGATTAAGAACTACGCGCAGTTCAAGGAGTTTATCCCGGTACATGATTATGAGCAGTTGAGGCCTTACTTCGAGGAACAGGAGAAGACCGGGAAATCCGTTATCCACGCCGACATGCCTATTATGTATAACGAGACCAGCGGGACCACAGGAAAGCCAAAATACATACCTGTGATGGAGGAAACCATATCGAACTTACGAAAAAGTCAACGGATTTTTTCTTATGTGCAATATAGAATTAAGCCCGAGGCATTCTATGGCAAATTGCTGGGCATTGTAAGTCCGGCCAATGAGGGTACCCGGGAAAGCGGAATTCCCTTCGGTTCGGCGTCGGGGCTGATTTACAAAACCATGCCCAAAATCATCCGAGGCAAATATGTTTTGCCTGCGGAGGTTTTTGAGATCAAAGATTACGACACCAAATATTACACCATCATGCGACTCGCCCTGGCACAGAAAGACATCACCTATCTGGCAAGCGCCAACCCTTCCACCTTTCACCGTCTGCTGGAAGTGATGAACTCACAGCAGGACTTGCTGCTGCACGACATCAAAAGCGGGACAATTGCTTTCTTAGACAAAATGGAACCGGCCATAGCGTCGACGCTCAAACAAAGTGTCAAGCCAAATCCAGAGCGCGCTACTGAGCTGGCGGAGATATTTGGCTCCATTGAGTCTGTTGGTTTTTCACAGGTTTGGCCCTATTTAAAGATCGTTACGACCTGGACCGGTGGCAGCTGTGGCATTGCCCTGAGTAGTCTTTTGCCAAAGTTTCCCCGGGATGCCAAAGTGGTTGAACTGGGATATATGTCCAGCGAATTCCGCGGAACCATCACTATCGATCTGGCAACAAATGCCGGTCTGCCGACCATCCGGGAAAACTTTTTTGAATTTGTAGAAAAGGAAAAATGGGAGCAAAATGATAAAGTGTTCTTAACCATCGAACAACTCGTACAAGACCAGGAATATTACCTGGTCGTGACCACGAAATCCGGCCTATATCGATATGACATGAATGATATCGTCACAGTGACCGGCAAATTTCAGAATACACCAACTTTAAAGTTTGTGCAGAAGGGCAAGGGGGTCACCAATATTACCGGAGAAAAGCTTTACGAAAGCCAGGTGATTCTGGCCATGCAAAAAGCGGAACAAACATTCGGTTGCCATTTTCGGTTTTATCAAATGCTGGCAAACCAGGCGTTTTCAGGTTATGAACTATATTTCGAATTGGGCGACAAAACGGCAATCGCTGATAACAAAATCTCTGCATATTTAGATGAGCAGCTTGGCCTGTTAAACTTAGAGTACCAGGTCAAGCGCGAGAGTAACCGGCTCAAGCCGATGAATGCTTTTTCCCTGCGCCAGGGGACCTTTGAACGATTTAAGACAGCATGCTTGCAGGAAGGCCAGCGGGAAGGCCAGTTCAAAACAATCGTACTACAGTATAAGAAAGACATCCTTTTTGATTTCCAGGCGCATGTTTCGGAACAAGGGACATGACACTCACGGAACTTTCCTTAATCAAGCTCAAAATTCCCTTCAAAGTAAGCTTTAAGCACAGTAGTGCTGAACGAAGTATGACCCAGTCTATCCTGGTAGCGGCCAAGTCAGCAAGCGGCAATATAGGATTAGGTGAAGGATGTCCAAGGGAGTATGTCACTCATGAAACTGTCGAATCCGCCACTGCCTTTTTTGAAACCCAGCGGGAGATATTAATTGGCAAGATCCATTCTCTTGAATCTTTACAAGACTTTGTGCAGGATAATGAAGCGCTCATCGACAGTAACCCTGCCGCCTGGTGTGCCATTGAACTTGCCCTGTTAGATCTGTTGGCCAAAGAAAACAAACAATCCTTAGAAAAAATACTAGGTTTACCACAACTAAATGGAAACTTTCGCTACACAGCCGTGCTGGGAGATGCCACCTGGGACAAGTTCGTATTGCAGGTAAAACAGTATCTGGCTATGGGTTTCCAGGAATTTAAGCTGAAAATCTCCGGAAATCTATCTGATGACGTCAAAAAAATTGCACTTCTTCAGGAACTGGGAAAAGGAAATCTAAAACTCCGGGTCGATGCCAATAACATCTGGCAGGACAGCAGCACAGCCATTGATTATTTCAAGCAATTTGGAATCCGACTACTTGGCATTGAGGAACCCCTAGCTGCGATGCAGTTTGAGCAACTGAGTAAAGTAGCCGAGGGTACGCAGACAAAAATCATTTTAGATGAGAGTTTTTTAAATAAATCGCAGTTCGATTCTATCCAAAAAATAGCCCCATCTTTCATTATTAACATTCGAATTTCCAAAATGGGGGGCTTGCTACGCTCGTTGGAAATTGCCAGGATGGCTGGAGAACTTGCACTACCTATCATCGTCGGGGCTCATTCTACGCAGGAGATGGCACGCAAGATTGAAACGATCTACAAAGTATACGAATGCTACGACCTCGATACGGTTACCATTTTGGAGAAAGACAACGCGTTGTGTTTTGCTCTCCGACAAAAGAGGATCGATGCAGAAACTGATACGATTCTACGTATCAAAGGACTAGAAAAAACCTGCGTCGTGTGGTCAACGCGTGTTGCCCATGATGCAGAGGAAGAAACGGAAGAATTCATCTACACTATTCTGACGCGGACGTGCAGCATTTTAATCATCGCGCTCTTCGACGACATGCTACCTGGCTACAAGCCGATCCTTAACACGCTTCCTCAAAATCGTATAATTATGTGGGACCATGACACCATGCACAGGTACAGTGTATTCTGTGAAGATAAAGAACTCAGGGACGATTACGAAGAATACTCTAGCGAGGCAGAAGACGAATTGCTTTGAGATCGGCGAAGAAGATCCTTCGTTTTCGCAGCACTGCCAAAGCCCGGAACAGAGTTGCCCATGCCAGAGGGACACCACCCGCACACTCGCCCGGCTGCGGTTTCTTTCAAGATGCCGTTTCAAAAAAGGCGATATCCCACCTGACCGGCTATGGCCGGATGATTCACGCTCCGAATCAATAAACGAACCGATCGAGATTCCAGCGAGGGCACGCGTTCTTTGCTGCTGAAGGAGGGTTCACTGAGGCGTGAAAACCAACCTGATTAAGAGCCTGGGCCGTCAGCGCGACCAGCGTCAGTGCTCGGCCGGGTCG
>JADFPY010000237.1 GCA_022562085.1 candidate division KSB1 bacterium
CGGAAACACTATGTCGTCGCAAAAAGTCTTAATTTCAGATTTGCAGCAAAAGAAAAAAAATAAACATGCTATCACCATGTTGACAGCTTACGATTACCCGAGTGCGACTCTGGTAGACGAAGCGGGGTTAGATATTATTCTTGTGGGCGATTCGGTTGCCATGACGGTTCTCGGGTATCCTGACACAGTTTCCATCACCGTCGATGAAATGGTGCATCATTGCAAGGCTGTTGCCAGAGGCGCGAAACGCGCTTTTCTGATTGGGGACATGCCGTTTTTATCCTATCAAATCGATGCAAAGGAAGCCATTCGAAACGCCGGTCGCTTTATCAAAGAAGCGAGAATGGATGCGGTGAAACTCGAAGGCGGTCGAGAAGTGATAGAAAGCGTTCGGGCGATCATCGATGCCGGCATCCCGGTGATGGGGCATCTGGGCTTGACGCCACAAACGGCCACAAAACTGGGAGGGTACAAAGTCCAGGGTAAAACTGAAAAATCGGCAAAACGTATGCTAGAAGATGCCGTTTCTCTAGAGCAAGCAGGCTGCTTTGCTCTGGTTCTGGAAGCTGTGCCGTCAAAACTGGCGGAATCCATCACCGCCGAAATCAACATCCCAACTATTGGCATCGGAGCCGGACCTGCCTGTGATGGCCAGGTTCTCGTTTTTCACGACATCCTGGGCTTGTTCGATCAATTCACACCGAGATTCGTCAAGCAGTACGCGAATTTACGCGAGCCAATCCTGAATGCCATTCGAACCTATCGTCAGGAGGTTGAGTCCGGTGTCTTCCCCACTGATTCACATAGTTTTTAAAACGGATAACGGCGAATTAAAACGCTTACTCAAAAAACTGAACAAATGACCTTTCCATGGAACATCACCATTTTCGGAGTTGGCGCCATAGCCACGCTTTTTGGTTTTTTCCTGAACAAAGTAAGCGATCGGATAACGCTTTTTGGCACCTGGACGGAACAAATCAACGCAATCACGGAAAAGGGCCTGACGTTCATGGATCTGGATGGAAACCAATGCACTCGAAGGCTCAACATCACCAACAACCTCCATAATGTTCCGCCCACGGATGTGGCCTTGATCTTGGTCAAAAGCTATCAGACGAAACGTACAGTTGAGCAGGTCAAGGGGATTTTGCGGCCAAACGGACTGGCCGTGACCCTGCAAAACGGTCTCGGAAATATTGAAATCTTGCAAGCGGCGCTTGGAGAAGACCGGGTTGTTGCAGGAATCACTTATCACGCAGCCAATCTATCAGCGCTCGCGTGCGTGCAACATGCAGGAGAAGGCCTAACCTTCCTGGGTGTGAAAGTGGGGTGGGAAACCCAACTAAACGAAATCGTCAATTTGTTGAATAAAGCTGGCATTCAGACCGAGCTTATCAAAAATATTGAAAGTCTGAGCTGGAGCAAAGTCATCGTGAATGCAAGCATCAATCCTTTGACGGCTTTGCTGGAGATCAAGAACGGCGACCTTTTGCACCATCCGCTTCTCCGCAAGATTCTAAGGGCTACGATTCAGGAAGTCGCAGCGGTGGCAACCAAGCACGGCATCAGGCTGGAGCACCCCGATCCCATTGAGCACGTGTTCGACATTTGTCGTGCCACCGCTCGCAATCGATCTTCGATGCTTCAAGACATCGTCAGGGGCACTCAAACAGAAATCGAAGCCATAAACGGAGCTGTCGTCGATCTCGGTCTGCGTTATGGAATTCCGACACCCGTGAACCAATTTCTTCTGGAACAAGTTCAATCGAAACAGGCTGGCCAAACGTTCGAGCCAGACCGGCTCAGCGATCTGGATCAGTGATTCCTAATTAACGTTCAAAAACTAATTGAAATTTTGTTTGTCCGGTATGCTGAATAGTCATTCAAGTCATTGCATGGTCATTTGGTTATTAAGCATTGACGAATAATGACTTACTGACAACTAATGACGCTCAAAATCAGGCTTTAGTCATTCATATCTGGTTTATTCCTAAATGTATTATTATTATTTTGGAGTCGAAGCACTCGTAGACCGATACCAATGAAAGTTTTTTCTGAAATCTCCCAAGTTCGCAAATATCGCTGGCGCGATGCCTCCTTAAATTGGGGGCTGGTTCCAACCATGGGATTATTGCACGATGGGCACTTAAGTCTCGTACGCTGTGCCTGCAATGAGAATCAGAAAGTAGGGGTCAGCATTTTCGTGAATCCGATTCAATTTAATAACCAGCAAGACCTGGTGAGTTATCCTCGGGATCTGGAGCGAGATCTCGAACTGCTCAGAAAAGAGGGCGTCGATCTGGTGTGGACGCCAACACCCGATATCGTCTATGCCACCGAATTCCAAACATTTGTCGAAGTGGAACGAGTCACCCGCTTGTTGGAAGGGGAAGCACGTCCTGGCCACTTTCGCGGCGTTACAACCATGGTTGCAAAGATTTTCAATGTCTTCCAACCCCACCGCGCGTATTTCGGCCAAAAAGACGCGCAGCAGGCCGTCGTCATCAGGCAAATGGTCAGGGATTTGAATTTTAATCTCGACCTCATTACCTGTCCAACCGTGCGCGAAGCGGATGGGTTGGCCATGAGCTCAAGAAACGCTCGCTTGTCCCCTGCGGCACGCCGACAAGCCGTCTGTCTTTTTCGAGCTTTAACCGCTGCCGAAAATGCGTTTCACTCGGGCACTCGGAATGCCGCCAAATTAAAATCCGTGCTGGAAAAAACCATCGAGTCATTCGATAAAGCGCGTACCGACTATATCAGCGTGGCTCATCCGGAAACGCTTGAAGAATTAAGTGTCATTGACGAGAAAGCGCTCCTTTCCCTGGCTGTCTTCATCGATGACGTCCGCCTTATCGATAATTTGATAATTGGTTAAACAAATACTCTCGAACTAATCACCAGAGGATGAGATTTAAAATGAGATGGCTTCTTCGCTCTAAAATTCATAAAGCAACAGTGACGGATGCAAACGTGGAATATATCGGCAGCCTTGAGATCGATCAGGATTTGCTCGAAAAAATTGGCCTCTGGCCCGGCGAAAAAGTGCTGGTTTCCAGCCTTGATACGGGAGAGAGGTTGGAGACCTACGTGTTTTCTGCAAAAAGAGGTTCCGGAATCATTTGTATGAACGGCGCGGCCGCCCATGTGATCAAACAGGGCGAACAGGTGATCATTATGGGATTTGAGCTAAGCGACCAACCGATTGAATCTAAAGTGATCCTTGTCGACGAAAAGAATCAATTTGTTCGATATTTATGATGTCACAAATTTCAAATTCGACTACCTGTCACTGTAGTCGCTGCGAGCGACCTCAAATGTAGGAGAACGCATGAGCTTTATCTTAGCAATCCTAAACTTAGTTTTTTTCAGTCCAAGAAATCTGCCCATTTCCAACAATCTTGGGGTCATTCAACCGTATCTAATTTTAGGCGGCACACAGGGCAGTATGATCGAGCAGTTCAATGAACCGGATGCGGTAGCTTTTACCAGGGACGGCCGCTTACTCGCCGGGGACACACAAAACGGCAGGTTTAAGATTTACTCGATTTCAGAACACAGTCTTTCCATTATCACGATCGGTGAACCCGGTAGGGGGGACTGCCAGTTTGATAACAGCCTTGCCGCTGTTCTTCCCAACGGCCGAAAAATTTATAACGAAGTTCAGGGAATTGTTTGCAATTCGAAAGATGAAATTTTAGTGGTCGACCAGGGCAATCGGCGAATTCAAATTTTTGATACAAACGGAACGTGTTTAAAGGAACGCACCATCAATCTTGCTGCAATTCTGGTCAAGCCGGACTCAGCCAACGGCACCACCTATACCAGTATTCAGGGAATTGCGGTGGATGAACTGGACAACATCTATTTGACAGATACAGGAACGCGGCGCGTTTATAAATTTCAAAAAAACGGCCGGCAGGATATAAGGTTCAAGTTTCAAGCGAAAGATGAAAACGGTTACATCCTTAATGATCCGGAATCTCTGGTTATCTTTGGCAAAAATCTTCTTGTTGCTGATGAAGGTCATCGAATCATCAAAGTCTATGAAAAAAACAGCGGAAGATTTACCGGCCAAACCATCGGCCATCCTGATCTTTTCGGGCGGGATGTTGAAGGGTTGGCAATTAATCAGGATAAACTTTTCGCACTCAATGAAGAGTTGGGGCAAGTCGTTATTTTCGATTTGACAAAAGAAAACAGACCTGTCATCGGTTTCTTTGGCGAAAAAGGTTTGACGCCGGGTAGGTTTCTGTCTCCGGATGGCCTCGCCGTGAGCCGGGACGGACGCTATCTCGCCATTGCAGATCAAGGTAATTTTAGAATCCAGATTTTTGAATTACAAAATATCTTAAATCTGCTAAAATAAAGAGTTCACATGTTGAAAAAAGTTTCTTGCAAAGAACTGGAATTCTTGTTTAAATCCAGCTTTTCCCTAATTCCTTAAACAGTTGGACTTATTTTCTTTTTTTAAGGATTCTTAATATTTATTAAAATTAATTCTTGACAATTTCAGTTTTGTTTTTTAGATTGATATCTCACTTCACAGTGTCATTCCAAAAAGCACGCCATGTAGATCAGCTAAAGAGATGTTAATGCCTGCAAATTTTAAATTTGTCGTTATAGCTTTTTCTCTTTTTCTGCAATTTAGCCTCTTAAAAGGTCAAACCCAACTCAGCCTGGATAAGACCTTTGTTGATGATGCCACAAAATTCACAACGGTCGGCAGCATTGGCTTGACTGTATCAAACTTTGGTACCTTTGGTGACGGATTTGCAGTTCAATCTCCTGTAGACCAACCATCCTGTGAGTATCCAAAAGGGTCAGGTATCGAACATCTCTTCGTAGGTGGTTTGTGGGTCGGCGGCAGGCGAGATAATGGTACCATTTTCGTAACAACGGGTGCCAGAGACATCCCCTCGCTTCGAGATGTAGCGGCTGGATTTGAATTTACTAATTCTGATGACCCCGGCGATGTGGTTCGAGAACGCTCGAGCATCCTCGACAATCCCTTTTTCGATCCTGAGGCCGTGAGCCACCAGGATTTCATCGCGGACTTTACGGATTCAAATACTGTGGTACCTGGCACCAGCATCCGGATTCCGCAACATGTCCCCATAAACCTTTCGGTGCATTTGGAGACCTATGCCTGGAATTTTCCATTTGCCGATGCATTTGTGCTTTTCAACTACACGATTAAGAACAGCGGCAGAGAGAGACTAAATGATGTCTACATTTCGTTGTGGTCTGATTTGGTCGTTCGCAATACTAATATTACACCACCGCGCGTGGGAGCCCCTTTTTATCAGAACGTTGGCAATGGATTCGTGGACTCTCTCAGAATGGCCTACTCATACGATTTTAATGGCGACCCCGGCTTTACCGAAAACGGCCTGTATATTGGCTTAAAGCAATTGGGCGCAACGCCACAGGCAGACGACGACCTTTACCAATCAGGCGCGACCTACAACGCGTGGCTATTCCGAAACACTATGGACCCTGTGCTGTTTTCACCAACTACAGATATAGACAGTTATCAGAAGCAAGTGGAGCCCATTAATACCGGCACATTCAACAGCAGAATTAAAGGTTCGCCCGGCAATTTCATGACCTTAATGTCTACCGGTCCCTTTAAGAAAATCGATCCGGACTCCTCGATCAACGTTGTTTTCGCTATCATCTGCGCCAGCAAATTCGGTAATGACTCGAACGACTTGGACACCGATCAAAGCCGGCAGGATTTGTACACCAATGCGTTCTGGGCCCAGACGGCTTATGACGGTGAAGATCGAAACGGCAACAATGAATTGGATCCGGGTGAAGACCTCAACCGCAATGGCAGAATCGATCGTTACATCTTACCTACACCTCCGAATCCACCTCGTCTCAAAGTCGTTCCGGGCGCCCGAAAGATCACACTTTATTGGGACGATTCCGCAGAAGAATCCGTGGATTTTATAAGCGGTAAAATGGATTTCGAGGGGTACAAGATTTACCGCACACAATTGGCAGAAGACTTACCGGGCAGAGATCTTTTTTCTTCCTTCGCTCTGATCGCTGAATTCGATTCGGTGAACGGTGTGGGCTTTGATACCGGCTTCGACTTTGTCCGTCTGGATGAACCCGTTACTTTTGGCGAAACTTTCGTCAACCCAATCACTGGCATAGAAGAGACCATTTTCTATCATTACAAATTCGAAAATGACAATCTGTTAAATGGCTGGCAGTACGCTTACGGGGTGACCGCATTCGACAGCGGCGATCCGGAAATCAATTTAGGTAGCCTGGAGAGCAGCCGTCTGGCCAACGCCGTACGCGCATTCCCGGGCTCGCCAACCATGGAAGAGCAAATCTCAGAAGTTGCTGGAGCCAAAATTAAAGTTGGCGTCTACCCGAATCCCTACCGCGCAACGGGAGCCTGGGACGGAAACCTGGAGCGGGAACGCAAAATCTATTTTTTCAACTTGCCTGCTGAAAGTGAAGTAAGAATTTACACGCTAGCTGGTGATTTGGTCGACAAGTTTGAGCATCAAGGTACCACCTATACTGGCGAAGGGATTCAGTGGTTCGAACGATTCTCCAGAGGAGACCGCGTCTTTGCAGGCGGTGAGCATGCATGGGATCTGGTAACTCAAGACGATCAAGCGTTGGCATCCGGACTATACTTCTTTACTGTGCAAAATAATAACACCGGCGAAATTCAACGCGGCAAATTCTTGGTTATTAAATAGTAACCTGAGTTGCGCCGCGGACAACAACTGAATAACAAAATTTGATTGTGAACACCCACCTGGAAAGGAGGTGATGCGGAAGTCGGTTGTAAAGGTGACCTAAATTAATAAGGGTACTAAACTTTTTTGAAGGGAGAAAAGTTATGAAAAAATTGTTATTACTACTAATTCTTTCAGGCATCTTGCTTGTAACAAATCTGTTTGCACAGGATCATCTGCTCATAACAGAATTTGTGATTACCCCAACTGCCGGTGAATTCGTGGAAATTTACAACCCGACTAATCAAACAGTAGATCTGTCACATTACTACATAACCGACGCTACATTTGCTGGGGGCAACCATTTCTATTATAACCTGGTCACCGGTGTTGCTGACAGTGCGGGCGGCGGTGGCTTCGGGGATTGGAACGCAAGATTTCCGGATGGTGCCTCGATTGCGCCCGGAGAACATCAAACCATTGCGATGGTGGGAGATTCGTTGTTTTCTGATACTTATGGCGTTTTACCCAC
>JADFPY010000238.1 GCA_022562085.1 candidate division KSB1 bacterium
TCTCAACATACAATTTTGTATATTCTATCATTTTGTCCCAGTGCTCTAATTCTCTTGCGTTCCAGATTAGATGTTCTATAGCCCTTTCATGCGTTGGGTCGAGGGCGAGGACTTTCTCAAGAAATATTGTCGCTGTCGAATAATCAGCATTATGATGGGAAAAATCTCCGATATTGTATAGTGCTTCCTTTTCTGATGGATACAATTCAAGCAGTTCCTTGTAAAGAGTTATGGCTCCTTCGTAATTTCCTTCAACAATTTCGTACAATGCCTTTATCAGGTGCCGTTCTTTTTCTGGTACTTTGTCAATGTATTGTATTGCTTTTAAAATCGCAGCTCGTGCTCCAACCATGCTGTCCCAATTTAATGTATAAGCCAATCCATAATAAGCGAGACTAAATGTTGAGTCGAGAGCGATTGCCTTTTCAAATTCTTCCCGAGCCGCAGAAATCTTAACCTTGTTAATAAGTTCTTCACCTTTAAAATAGTGCTGGTAAGCTTCAAGATTTGGTGTGGTCACTTCTGCAACACTGCGACTGGCAAGTTGAACCTGGGTGTCCGGCTCTCTCAAATCGATGCGGGTTTTCTCCGAAAGCTGGTCAAGGAGACCGGGTATGCTTTCCTGACCGTTGCCTTCAACTTTGGTGGAAAAGAGCCGGTCTCCAGTCTGCGGATCGATGACTTTGAAATCGATTGTATAAAGTTGACCGAATTTACGAATGGTGGCAACGGCCAGTGCGCTGATATTGGCGCGTTTGGAGATTTCGATGCCCGAGGTTTCATCGACGAATGTCAAATCGGGCCGATTCATCTGTTTGAATTCATCGTACATACGGGCACGTGAAAAGACGTTGAGTCGCCGCGACTGCTCCAGCGCCGTTATCAGCATGCCGGAGAGGCCGTCCAGTTCGGGTTCGTTGGTCTGGTTGACAAAATCCACCACAGCAATGGGAACGCGTTCGGTGGCGGCGGACTGGCGTCCGAGGAAAAAATAGCCGGCAAGGGTGAGGAGAATCAGGGCGGCGATTCCGCCATATAAAAATGTGCGTTTCTGTAGGGGCACGGTGCGCCGTGCCCCTGCGTTTACAGGTTTCAAACCTGTCCCTACGGTAATTTTTTGCAAATCAGCCCTTAGGTCTTCGGTATTCTGATAGCGGTTTTTGGTTTCTTTCTGAAGACATCTATTGACAATATTTTCGAGGTCCAGGGGAATGTCTTCCCGGGATTCGGAAACCCCTTCCGGGTCCTCGTTCATAATCGAATACATCACCGCCTGTTCGTAATCGCCTGGAAAGGGCATTTTCCCGGTGAGCATTTCATACATCACTACCCCGAATGACCAGATGTCGGCACGTTCGTCCGCTTCTTCGCCGCGCGCCTGTTCCGGAGACATGTAGGCCGCTGTTCCCAAGGTTGTCCCCACTTTAGTGAACTTCACGCCGCCGCGCACCTTGGCCAGGCCGAAGTCCATAATTTTAACTTGATCTTCATCAGTGATCATGATGTTGGCAGATTTGATATCGCGGTGGGTGATGCCTTTCTTGTGAGCGGCTTGCAGGCCTGCTGTGATTTGGCGGGCGTAGTCCAAACAATTGTCAATTGCGAATTATTAATTATTAATTCTCGCAATTCCTGACCCTTGATGTATTCCATGACGATGAAGATCTCATCATCCACCTCTTCGATGGCATGAATAGTGGCGATGTTCGGGTGGTTCAGGGACGCGGCGGCTTTGGCCTCAATCTGGAACCTTTCACGCTCCTCAGAATTCACCGCAATTTGGCGCGGCAGGAATTTGATGGCGACGATGCGTTCCAGTTTGGTGTCCTCGGCTTTGTAGACGACGCCCATCCCGCCACGGCCAATTTCTTTCAGAATCTTGTAATGAAGTATGGTTTTGTCTATCATCAAAAGACTCTCCTGCTAAATGAATATTGGCCTACGGGACAGGTGCCGCCTTCGCCGAGTTTTTCAAGAATTTTATAATGTGATATGGTTTTGCCGATCATTGCAAACGAATTCCTCAATCAAGATTGCTCTTTCTCAGGTACCCGGTTCCCTGCAATCCACACGGATTCAATAGAACGGCTGTTTTTTATGTCCTCAAGTGGATTTGCACCAAGGACGATAAAATCCGCCCATTTTCCGGGTTCAAGCGTGCCGAGATGACTTAAGCCCAGACTACTGGCTGCGTCTCGCGTTGCTGCGATGATAATCTGCATAGGCGCTAAGCCCGCTTTCGCCATTAGCTCCAATTCCAGATGTTCAAAGTACCCCTGAAATCGCGCCGGCGGACCGCTATCCGTGCCGAATGCGATCTTAACACCTGCGTCCGCAAGTTTCTTGAGGTTTGCCAAGGCAACTTCCAGGGCTTTCTTGGTTTTCTGGGCTGTTGTACTGTTGCGAATCCTTTGCTGACGGTCCGGGCTTTTGAGTTGTTTTATAACCTCCGGGTCAGCTTCTTTCAAGAAAAAGGGATCGTTAAAAAAGTCCGGTTCACTTTCATAAACAAAAACCGAAACTTCACGAACCAGGGTCGGGCAATAACCGATGTTCTTTTTTTTGAGAAGCCCAATCAGTTCGTCATCAACCTCTTGATCGCGAACGCTATGGGCTGCGAAATCAATACCGCTTTTGAGCAGGGATTTGGCGTCATCGAGGTAAAACAAATGAGCCGCCACTTTGAGGTGTTTTTGATGGGCGTAATCGATGACCGTACGGTAAATCTCTGGCGTCATCTTCTTGCTGGTACCCAAATTGTCATCAACGCGGATTTTGATATAATCCACTTTGAGGTCGGCGTTCCGGTCGATGGCGGCTCTAACCGCCTCCTCTGTCTCACCACTAACCACTTCACCAGCTACCAACAGTCTTGCTCTGTCAAGGGCGGGGCTGGCTTGGACGGCCCGCAGATTTGCGCCGCTCGCCTGATCTCCACCTAAACTGTTCACGGTTGTCACTCCGTAACGCGCGTAAAGACGGAGTTGTCTATCAACATTTTCTTTTGAATAGTGACCGCCTTCAAGACCGACGACGTCTCCGACATGGCCGTGGGCGTTTATTAGGCCGGGCATGATAAATTTTCCCCGCACGTCAATACGTTCGGCTTCTTTGGGAATTTGTACGTCTGCTGCAGACCCAGCGGCGACAATTTTTCCCTCGCTGACCAATATCACACCATTGTCAATGGGTGATGCGCCGGTGCCGTCTATTATTCGTGCGCCCACAAACACTTTACTTCCGGTTGCAAGAGGCGGCGTTCCAGCGCCGCAGGAAATCATTGTAAAAGCGGCCAAAATCAATGCACCTTGTAATCGATTTAACATATCCCCTCCAACGAAATGAAATGGTTTCTAGTCCGGATTGACTATGAATGAACTATCAAAGGCACAAAGGTTACCCTCCTGTGTCTCGATGTTCCTGACAGTGCGTTCCAGTTTCGTGTCCTCGGCATTATAAACGACGCCCATGCCGCCCTCGCCGATTTTCTCTATTATTTGTAATGTAGTATTGTTTGGCCGATCATTTCCGTCCTTTCAGGCATTCATTGTTAATTCATTAAAATCCCGTAGGGATGAAATGTTTATAGCTAAATGTCACCCCAAACACCGTGAACTCCGTAGGAGTGACATGGCCTTTGTCCCAAACATTCATTCATCTTCAACCCATTTAAAAAGATATTTTTCGTCATATTCTACATGAAATCTCTTAAGCAATTCTAAGTATTCCTCTTTGAAGGTCTTCCTGGCGTGATGTTCCTCCTGGTTCTGAATGTATTTTACAACAGCATCCATTTGGGAATAGCCGTATGAAAATGCACCGAAACCTTCCTGCCAATTGAATTTTCCCCGCACCCATTTTTTCTCGTTGATGAATGTCGATGAATTGTTTTTGATATCGCGAACTAAATCGGATAAAGCAATGCTCGGCTTCATGCCGATGAAAATATGCGCATGATCCGGCATGTTATTGATGGCAATGAGCTTTTGTTTCTTGTTCCGAATGATGCCGGTTATGAATTTGTTCAGCTCTTCTTTGTGTTCTTTGCGAATCATGTTGTATCTACCTTGCACTGCGAAAACGACTTGAATGTAGATTTGGGTGTATGTATTTGCCATTTGCATTCCTTGTGCGAAAAACTACATGTCACTCCTACGGAGTTTCCGCGGTTTTATTTGGCGTTTGACTATAAACATTGCACTCCTAACGGAGTTAAAAAAACCTTATGCTCTCGGTGTCTCAGTAGCAATCTATTTTTTCTCCTGAACCAACTCAAACAAGCGATTCGGACTCAACGGAATTTCCAGAATTTCCAAATCAAATTCTGCTAACGCATCCTCAATGGCTTGCGCAAACAGCGGCCCCACCGGAATGGCGCCCGCTTCACCCGCGCCTTTCACGCCAAGCGGATTTAAAGGTGATGGCGTTTCAATATGGTCTGTTTCGATATTCGGAACATCATTTGCGGTCGGCAGCAGGTAATCCATAAAAGAGGCGTTGGTGAGCTGCCCGGATTCATCGTAAACCAACTGCTCATAAAAAGCATTGCCGATTCCCTGCGCCACACCCCCTTGAATTTGCCCTTCCAGAATCATCGGGTTGATGACTTTTCCGCAGTCGTGTACCACGACATATTTTTTAATTTTCAGCATCATAGTTTGCGGATCGATCTCAATGATCATTGCGTGTACGCCGCTGGCCGTGCTGCCGCCTTCGGGACCAAAATAGTCCGTTGACTCCAAACCGGGTTCTGTTCCCGGCTTGACCGCGCCTCGCAAAGGATTCGCAAGTTGGGCCAGTTCCCCCAATTTTATGGACTTCTGTTTAACCCCTTTCACATAAACTTTGCCATCTTCAATGACCAAATCTTCTTCGGCAGCTTCAAAATGTTCGCTGGCATTTTTAAGAATTTTCTTGCGTACACCGACAGCGGCGGCATGAATGGCGTTTCCGGCCACAACGGCGCCGCGGCTGGCGAAGGTACCGACACCCCAGCCAAATTCTTTGGTGTCTCCGGTCACTAATCGAATATCCTTTACATCCACCCCTAATTGGTCAGCCACGATTTGAGCAAAGGAAGTAAAGTGCCCTTGTCCTTGCGTGCCGATTCCAGTCGCGACATTGACTTTGCCGCTGGCGTCCACTTTCACCCGGGCGCCCTCGTACGGCCCGATGCCGGTGCCTTCAACATAAGAGACAATTCCCAGGCCAACACATTTGCCCTGTTTGCGCAGCTTCGGCTGCTCTTTCTCGATGAAATTTTTATAATCGATCATTTCAACCGCTTTTTCCAAAGCGGGAGCGTAATTGCCGCTGTCGTAAACCAGCGGGGCAAAATCCTGATAGATGATTTCGTGGTTGTGGGGAAAATCCTCCGGTTTCAGGTAGTTCTTTTTGCGAATCTCAACTCGATCTATTTTCAGCTCTTTTGCCGCCAAGTCGAGAAGCCGTTCCATGACAAAGACGCCGTGTTGCCGACCGGCGCCACGGTAGGGCGTCACAATAGTTTTGTTGGTGAAAACCGCTTTGAACTCGCTGTAATAATTCGGAACGTCGTACGGGCCGAGCAAAGTACACTGGCTGTTAATGGGGACGGTGAGGCCGTACGGTGCATACGCGCCGGCGTCGTGCAAAAAGACATCGCGAACACCCAAAATTTTGCCATCTTTCGTAACAGCAAGCTCCGCATCGTGAATTTGGCCGCGCTCATGCGTGGTAGCGAAGAAGTTCTCCTGGCGATCTTCGATCCATTTGATAGGACGCTTCAACTGCATCGCCACCCAGGGAATGAGCACTTCTTCGGGATAGAACATCATGATTTTCGGGCCAAAGCCGCCGCCAATAAACGGCGCAATTACATGCACTTGAGACTCGGACAAACCGAGCATGGCTGCCAAACCGTTGCGAATCGGAATCGGCGCTTGGGTTGTGTCCCAGACTTTGAGCTCAAGAGTCTTTTCATCCCAATCGGCGACGATGCCACGGTTTTCCATGGCAGCGGCGAGACCATGATCGTATAAAAAGCGCCGCTCGATGATAACATCGGCTTTCTTTTTTACCGCGTCGTAATTGCCCTTTTCCTGAATCACATGAGCGGAAAGATTGGATGCCAATTGATCGTGTATTCGCGGCGCCTCAGAATCAAGTGCCTTTTCTAAATCGATGACAGCATCCAGAGGATCGATGTCGGCAAAAATATCTTCGAGAGCATCTTCGGCAATGTATCTGCTTTCAGCAACCACAAACGCAAGGGCCTCCCCGACGTGTTTCACTTTATCTTTGGCAAGCGGAACCTGGGTGCACTCGTTAAAAGTCAATTTTTTGATGGGGGGCGGCGGCACCAGGAGCGGACCCGGCTGCCAGTAGTCGCCCAAATCCTCGGCGGTGTAAACAGCGATCACTCCGGGCCGTTCCAATGCCGCAGAAACGTCAATGCTGTTGATGCGGCCATGGGCATAATCGCTGCGCAGGAATGCAACATGCAGCATCTCCGGCAGATGCACATCGTCAACGAACAAGGCTTGGCCCTTGAGGAGGCGTGGGTCTTCATTTCGTTTTATGCGTTCACCGAAATATCGAGTTGCCAAAATTTTAACTCCATTTTTAACCGCAGAGGCGCTGAGCCGCAAAGAAAAACTAAAAGTTATTTACAAAACGATGAAAACCGTCTTTCAATAGTGAAACATTAAAATTAATCAGGAAACCTAACCTCTTATCAGCCAATTTCAAGTACGAAATAAGTTGTGCTTGATGAACAGGAAGAATGGCTTCCACTGCTTTGATTTCTACGACAATCTCTTTTTCAACCAGCAAATCAATTCTGAAGTCCTTACTAATTTCATGGCCTTTATAAAATAAAGGAAGAATTACTTGATGTTCGGATTTTATTCCGCGTAATTGTAGTTCCTTTCTTAAGCATAATTCATAAACCGATTCGAGTAATCCTGGTCCCATTTCTTTATGAACAGTTATGGACGAATCTAAAATTATACCTGAAAGTTCATTGTACCTTTCTCTCCTCATCATCATCCTCACATCCTCACAAGATTCTTTTAGAGTCTTTGCGCCTCAGCGACTTTGCGGTAAATTATTTTTTGGTAGCTAACTTAACAGCCTCCACGATATTCTGATACCCCGTACAGCGGCACAGATTCCCTGACAGCGCTTCCCGGATTTCTTCCTCAGTTGGATTTGGGTTTTCTTTTAAATAAGGAACCAGAGTCATCAAAAA
>JADFPY010000239.1 GCA_022562085.1 candidate division KSB1 bacterium
TGGAAGTGGAAGAAAATAATTTATAGATTGTTTCGGGCAGCTGAAACCAGGACCGTTATAAACTTGTCCAAAAACTCGACCCCTTTGAACCCTTCAAATCTCCTCAAAACCGGGTCTTTTTTGAGTCAAATGTCCGGTCAGGATATTTTTTAGTTTGAAATAACAACAACATTTTTTTTTATTTTAACTCTTGACATTCGGAATTTTATTTTGTATAATTGGTGTACATGATAGCACCTATAAAATATGTTCACCATTTTGAGATTTAAAAAAGCATGTTTAAGAAATAAAAAGGAAAAATGTCATGAAACCATTAACAGACAAGCAGAAGAATGTGTTGAAGCTCATCGCTGAAAAAATCAAAGATGCCGGTTATCCGCCTACTTTGCAGGAGTTAGCAGATGAACTTGGCGTCAGTTCAAAGAATGCCGTTCTCAAGCACCTGACTGCGCTGGAAAAGAAAGGCTACATCGGCAAACGGGAAGGCGGCGCTGCCCGCGGCATCCGGATTTTGGAGTCGCTGGGTTTCCTCGACGGCCCGGGTATAAGCAGAGTTCCTTTGGTTGGGTCGGTTCCTGCCGGTTCCCCTCTGCTTGCCGAGGAGAACGTCGATCGCTATCTGACCATTCCGCAAGATCTCCTGCCTGCGAAAGGGGAGTGCTTTGCACTGAAGGTTCAGGGAGACAGCATGATCAATGCCGGAATTCTTGAAGATGACCTGGTAGTCGTCCATTCCACAAATAGTGCAAACAACGGCGATATCGTTGTGGCGTTGATTGGCAATGAAACCACGGTCAAGCGGTTTATGGTAACCGGCAACGAGCGCTATTTGAAGCCGGAGAATCCCAACTATTCCGATATTTATCCGACCGAGGAGTGGTCGGTTCAGGGCAAAGTGGTCGCGCTGATTCGGGAAAATGTGAATTAAAACCCGGGAAGCGAAAAGCGTAGAGCGATGAGCGAATTTCTTTTGCGCTCTTCGCTTCTCGCTCCTCGAGACAACAAGGCATTACAACCATGACATACGAAGAAATTAACGAACCCATCGCAGTGATCACCTTTTTTCAAAACGGCAAGCTTCACCCTCTGCGGTTTAAATGGAAAGGGAAGGTGTACAAAATCACCAAAGTCAACAACCACTGGTCTGAGCAAATTGGCTTGGGTAGACAAGTTCACTTTTCCATCAATGCCGGAACTTCCGATTACTTCGAGCTGGTTTTTGACACGGGAAATTTTGGGTGGCAGTTGTCGAGATTGTGTTTGGATGGGTAACTTTTTGACTTATCAATTTTATTTTTTAAACAACTCTGAGTGAGACCCAGTTCTTTCTAAAATTAACATTTCTTCGGTAGCTTTATAAATCAAGAGCCAGTCAGGTTCAAGATGGCAGTCCCGGAACTTTTTCCAATTTCCAATCAAAGCATGGTCTTTGTATTTCGGCTCCAGTTTTTCTTTCGTTGCTAATTTTTCTACGACTATTCTAAGTTTGCCAATATCTTTATTTTGCTTTTTGACTTTTTTATAGTCCTTTTTGAATTGACTGGTATAATAAATTTTCAATTATCCAATTCCTGGAATAATTTATCGACGCTGCTGACTTCATTGAGTTCTTTGCCTTCTTCAGATTTCTGTAATGTCGCTATCGTCACTTCATTAGGGATTCTAATGTCGAAAGGGATTCCTTTATGGAGTGCAACTTGGGTTAAGTACATTGAGATGGCTTCTGACATAGAAATATTGAGTGTGTTTAATATTTTCTGAGCCTTTGTTTTAGTTTCAGGGTCGATACGTGCTTGGATGTTCGCTGTTTTTGCCATTTTTTCTCCACATTATTTGTCATGACAATTGCAATACATATAATATAAAATACTAACGTCAGAAATCAATAAAAAGTTTAAAATCATTCAAATTTTTTAAAAAATCAGACACTGTTACCCATATGAGCTTCAAATATGAATTTCTTCGTTCATCTCCATACGCACAGCAACTTCAGTTTCCTCGACGGCACAATTCCAATTCGCACGCTGGTAGAACGTACGCATGAACTGGGCATGTCTGCCCTGGCTCTGACCGACCACAACGGCCTTTACGGCGCCATCGAGTTTTACCAGATTTGCCGGGAATTCGGTATCAAGCCGATTATCGGCGCACAGATTTCTCTTACCGATGGCTCATCGTTAGTACTTCTCGCAAAGAACACCCAGGGGTATGAGAACCTCTCCACCATTATTACTGCAGCTCATACGAGAGGTGGACATCTGAACTTTAAATGTGAAATGAATGATATTCTTACTTATAAACAAGGGCTCTTTGTGCTTTCAGGCGGTAGAAAAGGATCAATCTCCCAACTTGTGCTGAGCCGAAATTTCGAAGAAGCGGAAACTAACTGCCGCTGGATGAAGCAGAAGTTTGGAGAGAATTTTTATTTAGAATTGCAGCGATTTGTTCCGTGGGATGATCTTCTAAATGAACGCCTGCAAAGAATTGCCCAAAAATGCGGGGTGCCTCTGGTTGCCACCAACGACGTGCATTTGCTCTCCCCCAACGATTTGCCGCTTAGAAGAGTCCTGCACGCCATCGATCAAAATACGATGCGTGAGCGGGTGCGCACCGCTGGTCATAAAGAGCAGTACTTTAAATCTCCTGCACAAATGCAACAGCTTTTTGCCAAATTCCCGGAAGCGGTTCAAAACACGCAGCGCATCGCTGAAATGTGTAATCTGCAATTTTCTTTAGGCAAACCCATTTTCCCGGTTATGAAAGTGCCAAAAGGGAGCAGCCAGACTTATTTGCGTGGCCTTTGCTTCAAAGGCGCTCGACAATGTTACAAAGCTATGACTCAAAAGGTTACCAAGCGCCTTACTTATGAGTTGGATGTCATTAACAAGCTTGGATTTACCGATTACTTTCTCATTGTAAAAGACATCGTGGACTACTGCCGTCGGGAGGACATTCCGTGCGTTGGGCGCGGCTCAGCCGCAGATAGCATCGTTTCCTACGTGCTAGGCATCACCTTTGCCGATCCCCTCCGCTTTAACCTCTATTTTGAGCGTTTCCTCAACCCCGAACGCACGGATGCCCCCGACATTGATTTGGATATTTGCTGGAAAAGCCGCGACCAGGTCATCGAGTATGTTTATAAAAAGTACGGCTCTGATAAGACAGCAATGATTTGCACCTACAACACTTTTCAGAGCCGTGCTGCCATTCGCGAGGTGGCGAAGACTTTCGGATTGCCGGAAGACGAGATCGGCAAGCTTACGAAGCAGTTTCCATATATGGCTCGGGTTGCTAATATGGATAAAAGCGTCAAAAATATCCCTGAGTTAAAACAACAAATTCGAGTCAACCGGATTTATAAAGAAATTATCGCTATCAGTAAACGATTAGCCGGGTTTCCACGTCATCTTTCAATTCACGCCGCCGGGGTAATTATCGCACCCGATCGCCTTACGAAATATGTACCATTGGAAGAGGCGCGCAAGGGCATTCTTATTTCGCAGTACGATATGCATTCTATCGAGCGCTTGGGGCTGGTGAAGATGGATTTGCTTGGTGTGCGTTCTTTAAGTACAATAACCGAATGTATTGAGTCAGCGAAAAATTCGAGGCGAGAAGCTCTAAAAACAGGAAGTGAAAAGCGAGGGTTGAAAATAGAGGATCGAGAATCGAAGAGCGATGAGCGAAGAGCGAGCATCAAGCATCCAGCATCCAGGAACCAGAAACCAGCATCCAGCACCAAATTTGATTTTCTAAAAAAGAACAAAAAGCTGTCTCCTTTGGACATACGCGCCATCCCTGAAGATGACCCGGAAACTCTTCGCTTAATTAAATCAGGGAAGACCATTGGCTGTTTTCAATTGGAAAGTCCGCTGGTGCGGGGCGTCATCCGCAAAATGCAGACAGAAAGCATCGAAGATACGGTGGTAGCTGTGGCGGTTATTCGTCCCGGTGTTGGTGACAGTCTGATGAAGGACGAGTATATTCTCCGGCGCGGCGGTTTGCGGCCGACGCATTATGCCCACCCCTTTTTGGAGCCGGTCTTGAAAGAAACCTACGGTCTGACCATTTACCAGGAGCAAGTATTATTGATCGCTCAGGCAGTTGCCGGATTCACCCTGGCTCAAGGAGATTCTTTGCGGCGCGCTATGACCAAAGATCGCGACGAGCAGCTCATGAATTCCTTGAAAGAACAATTTATGTCAGGAGCGTTGAAGAAAGGCGTACGAAAAGAAAAAGCGCTGGAAATTTGGCAGTACCTGCGGCGTTTTACCGGATTCGGATTTAATAAAGCACACGCGGCCACTTATGGCATGCTCGCTTACCAGACTGCCTTTCTGAAATGCTATTTCCCGGTAGAATTTATGACCGCAGTTTTAAACAATCACGGCGGATTTTACGCCAAAGCTGTTTACATTGAAGAATGCCGCAGGTTAGGAATTTCACTCCTGTCCCCGGACGTCAATTGCTCTGAGATTGAATTTATTAAAGAAGGAAACAGCATTCGCGTGGGGCTGCAACCGGTCTTTGAGCTTTCGGATAAAACCAAACAGGATATTGTCGATGAGCGCAAGAAAAACCCCTTCAAAAATCTGTTCGACTTTCTACAAAGAACTCACGCCGGACAAAAAGAAACTGAGCATCTGATTCGCTGCGGAGCTTTTCGCTCCCTGCACCCAAGTGAGCCGTCGCTGCTAATGAAGACTCAAAGTTACTTTAAAAACGACCGCAGCAAAAATATCGCGGAGTACTTAACCCAGGATCTCCACTCAGCCCGGTATTCAAAAGAACAGCGCATTTTGGCAGAACTTGAGCTGCTCAGCTTCGGGGTCGCTGATCATCCTTTAAGCTTGTATGATGATCTGATTCCCTGGGAAAATATGGTTTCTTCGCTTGAACTTGAAGCCCACAAAAATCGCCGCATCCAATTTAGCGGCTGGTATGTCACCTCCCGTTTACAGGAAACCGTAACCGGTAAACAGATGAAATTTCTTTCCCTTGAGGATAAACAGGGCATTTGTGAAACCATCTTTTTCCCTGAAGTGTACGAAAAATTCGCTGAGGTTTTGCATGGACACGGTCCCTTTACAGTCACCGGAAAAATTCAGTCACGGATAAAAGGGGAAGCGAATTTGATCGCCGAAAAAGTGATTCGTTGGCGGCCTCCCCGCGAAGTTGTGAACAGCCGCTTGAATGGCCGCCAGCTGGATGCGTTTAATCAGAATTATTCTTTGCAGGAGGTGGCGTAAGTTGTACACCTACATTTGGGAGTATTATGTTAAAGATGATTTCGTATCGGAGTTCGAAAACATTTATAGGCCTGATGGGCCCTGGGTACGACTATTCAAAGAGGGCAAAGGCTATATAAAAACTGAACTTCACCAGAATATTGAAAATAAGACGAGATTCCTAACTATAGATTTCTGGACTTCAAAGTCCGCTTATGATTCATTCCGAAAACAATTTTCTGAGGAGTTTGAGGAGCTGGATAAAGTGGGCGAAACTTTAACCAAGAAAGAGATCCATCTTGGATCGTTTCATTGCTTCGAGTGATTTTTTAGAGCGTGATGGGATTAGGGAAGTAAATTCAAATAATCAGTTGGCAACAAACCCTCCAGAGCCTCCCGAAGGATTTAATCCTTTGGGGGGCTTTCCTTTAAAGAATAGTCAGGAAAACATCTTCCCGTCTTAAAGCTTGATTGACAATAAACTTGCTTATTTATGTCTTTTTGGTTAATTTTTGAATTATAATTTTGGTAATTCAAAGATTTCAAAAACCGGAGTTAAAATGACAAAGAGATACGAGGTTTTTCTCACGAGGAACTATGTTGTACATATCAAAGCTGAAAGCAAAGAAGAAGCTTGTTCGAATGTTGAATTTTATTTGGGGGATTGTGAGGACTTGTCAAATGAGTTTGAGCAGGCGAATGACCATTTCCAGATTGAAAAGATCAAACCTGCGATTAATGAAGCTTTTTGGGTTGAGGAAATTCCAGAGGACATTAACAAAGATTAGGATTTTTAATGATGAACGGAACTTGTTTTTAACTATACGGCAAAGAACTCAATCAGGGTAGTTCAATTGAATAACGCAAAAAAATTGTTGGTAGCGTTCTTGGAAAAGGCAAAATCATTGAATGAAAATGTTGAACTCATCAAAGTCTTGAGGACAAATACATATCAAATCGGGAAGGTCAGTGTTTTAGTTAGAACAGCATCTGACCTGGGCAAACGCTATTTTTTTGGATTAAATTATATTAATGCAGAAGAAATCTGCAATTTTGAAAGTTCTTTTGTGGCTTTTATTTGTGGAGATTTGAGCCAAACTGTTTTCCTGCCATCAAATATCTTGATTGAGAATCTTCATCAAATTAGTCACGATCGAAATGGAGAGTACAAAATAAACTTTACCAGGGATTTGAATCTTGTCTTGAAGGGACGAAATAATCAACTAGATTGTAGCCAATTTGTTAATAATTGGAATCTCCTGCAAAAGTCTAAATTTGTGAGGAATAAATCTATAGATCCGATAGAAAGTTTTCATAGCGTTATGCAGGGAAGGTTGCTAGAGATTGGCAGAATTCGTTGTTTCCTTACTTATTGTCCCGACAAGATCAAAAAATTTAATCATAGAAAGTTAATTGAACTAGCCACCTTAAGAGCCTGCCCAGAATTGCAATTTGCGGATTTTAAGTCATTGAGAAATATTGATACGCTTTGGTTTCGAAGAACAAATGGTGATTTTTATCCTGAGTACGCATTTGAAGTCGAATTTTCAACTGGAGTTTGGTCGGGCTTTGGCAGACTTGCCACTTTAAGGGAATATAGCACAAAACTAATTATTGTATCACACGATACTAAAAAGTTCAATCAAGTAAAAAATACATTTCCTGAAATTAAGGATAGATATGTCAATATCAATCCAGAGCAGATTGGATTATTGTATTCCGCCGAACTTAATCTAATAAAAATGCATCAAGAATTTGGATTGTAAGTTGTTTTGAGATGCTACAAGAACCCCGAATGCCAGACTCGACTCAAAAAAGGACTCAAACAACCCTCCAATCCTTCTAGGATCCGATTCGGTTTCAACTAACTTATAATCGCTTGTTTACGCAGCGCCTTCTCAGGATAATCATCTCCCGTGAAAATCAAAAAATTCCTAAGTTCCGCCGGCCTTGAAATTTTAATTGGTCAAGATGATGAAAGCAACGACTACCTGACTT
>JADFPY010000240.1 GCA_022562085.1 candidate division KSB1 bacterium
ATGTGCGGCCGGCGGTTAAAGAGCAGGTCGAAAGCCTGGAGGCGAAGTTCGTGGAACTCGAACTTGAAACTGAAGAGGCCGAAGCGTCCGGTGGCTACGCCAAAGCTATGGGCGAAGAATTCTATAAACGTCAGCGCGAAATGATGACCAAAGTGGTTGCTGATAGTGATGTGGTTATTACAACGGCTGCTATACCCGGCAAAAAGTCACCCGTTCTGATCACGGCAGAGATGGTTAAGGGGATGCGTCCCGGGACGGTGATTTTAGATATGGCGGCTGAGGGGGGCGGAAACTGCGAGCTCACCAGGCCGGGAGAAACGATAGAGGCCAATGGCGTCAGTATAATCGGGCCTCTCAACCTGCCCTCGACCGTTCCCTATCATGCCAGCCAGATGTACTCTAAAAATGTCAGCGAGTTTTTACAGAATCTCTTTAAGGACGGTAAGCTAAGTCTAAACATGGAAGACCAGATTATTCATGATACGCTTTTAACAAAGGACGGCAAGGTAGTAAATGTGCAGGTGCGGGAGTTGTTAGTTCCTTAAGAGTGAATTCTTTGCTTTTTGGGCAAAGATTTTTTGAAAGCTAAAACGGGCAGATGTGAGTGTAAAATTCGAAATCCGAAATAAAGTTCTTAGAACGGAGGTGATTTCCTTTGATTGTATAGTGCTCATGCTCAACCCCATTAGTAGTAAAATGTTCTAATCTCACAACGTATAAGGAGGAATTCAAAATGAAACTCAAACAATCTATTCTTTTCACGCTTACGCTAACTTTTTTAACCGTAACCAGTTCTTTTGTCTTAGCACAAGAACAAGAGGAGGAAGGCCACGTATTCACTATTTCTACTTGGAAGGTCAAATTTGGTCAAGTCAATAAATATTTGGATCTTCTGAAAGAATTCCGCCATCCAGAAGTTGAGCAAAATGAATTCTTAATTAGCCGAAAAGTTTTTCGTCACCATTGGGGGCCAGATTGGAATATAGTTATAATTCAGGAATTCGAGGATTTAGCATCTATTGATAAATACCAAAAGAGAAACCAAGAATTGCGAAAAAAGATGCATCCCGATAAGACCGAGCGAGATAAAATTGCCAAGCAGTTACAAGAATTACGTTTAGCCCATACGGATGCTATTGTGACTGAGGTTCCCAAATTGCGCAAGTAATCGTCGGTTCATCCTTCGAATTCTGAGTCCGCAATGTTGCATAATTATTTATTATTAATATTAAACTAAAAGGAGATTGATCATGAACAAGAAGTTTTTCAGCCGCATGGCAATCGGAGGGTTCTTTCTGATGTTACTGGTAAGTTTGTCAGTAGCGATCACAATGCAGGGCGAGAAAAGTACCTCAAGTGATGAGCTTGCTCAGAGATTGGTAAATCAATGTGCTCGAATTCAGGAAAATGAAATTGTATTGATAAGTGGAGGTGTACGTGACATCAAATTGCTAGAAGACTTGGCCACGCAAGTTCGCAAAGTAGGAGCCTTTCCATTAGTAACATTGAACAGCGATAGGATGGATCGACGCTATTATGATGAAGTACCGTCTAAATATGACACGCAGTTTCCCGAACTTGACCACAAACTGGCGACAATGATCGACGCACGAATTAATATCTCCTATTCTGAAAATTCCAGCCTATTGGCTGATGTGCCTCCTGAACGTATTGCAGCTGTGGCTAAGTCCCTTGCACCAATAAGTACGCTTCGCAATAAACGGAAGGTTCGTTCAGTAAGTCTAGGCAACGACCTAAATCCCACAACTGACAGGGCGCAGCAGTTTGGTTTGTCAATGGAAGAATTAGCGGAGGTTTATTGGAGCGGTGTCAATATTGATTATGCCAAGCTAGAAAGTATTGGAAACTCAATCCAAAAGAAGCTGGCCAGTGGAAAGGAAATACATATCACGAATCGGAACGGAACTGATCTAAAAGTTCAAATCGAGGCGAAATCGGTATCGGTGAGCGATGGGGTAATTTCCGAGCATGATGTTCAACAGGGTGGCGCTGCCTGTCAAGTGTGGTTACCAGCAGGTGAGGTTTATTTGGTTCCTGTTCCGGGGACAGCACAAGGCAAGATTGTAGTAGATAAGCAGTTTTATCTGGATAAAGAAATCAAAGGTTTGGAACTCACTTTCATGGATGGAAAACTCAGCAATATGAAAGCAAAATCAGGGCTTGAAACACTAAAAGCACGTTATGACGTGTCTGGAGAAGGAAAGGATGAATTCGCTTTCATTGATGTAGGCGTTAACCCAAACGTCAAAATACCAAAGAACAGCAAAATGGATGCTTGGATGGCCTCAGGCATGATAATCGTTGGCCTTGGAAATAACACGTGGGCTGGTGGTGAGAATGAATCTGATTTTGCTATGCAAAACTTTTTACCTGGCAGTACATTAAAAGTAGACGGGGAGGTTATCGTGCAAGATGGCGTTTTGGTGTCTGACTTTACGTTGAAATAACTAGGCTTTAAGTAAAAGTAGACCTGCTATGTCAGACTAAAGGCGCACTGTTTAGGTTCGTGGCCTAACGATCGCATTAACACGGACGCTGCCGCTCTAGTATGATTTCAGAGTTTTGAGTATTATCGCAAGTTTTTTCTTTTAGGTAATTTAGGTGCCCTGAATGGCAGCGCCGGTTATGCCCACCGAACCCCGCCTTTGGAAATTTAATTAAGATTGCGGCGACGCCTTAACGGGAGGTTCTTAACATTTACATTTTTTTAATGAAATGGTAGAACCACTTGACCGCACCACTACCATAGAGAGTGGTTTACTTTTTGCATGGGTCGCCAATTTTGGCCTAACCCCGACAGGTGAATCGCAGGATCGTTAGGCTTCAGAAATGCTAAAAAATTATTAAGTACATTCTTACTTTATTTTCTTTGTCGGCTTCATGGCTAAAGTAATTGCCAACGATCATAGCGATAAAATGCAAACCTGGGCTGAGGAATACTACAATCAGTTTAAGAGTAGCACAATGAGCAAATATGTCCATAAGTCAGGCGTCATACCGGATGAAAAAACAGCAATCTCTATTGCAGTAAGCGTGTGGAAGCCAATATATGGAGACGAACAAATTGAGAAACAAAAACCTTATCAGGCTTTTCTCATTGACGGTAACTGGAGCGTTTTGGGAACTTTGCCAAATGGAGAGCTTGCTTTATGTCTCAATTGACATTTAGAAAATATGGTGGCAGTTACCAGCTCAGGATTCAAGATGCAAAGGATTTAGAAAAAATTCAAGTTCTTGATGAAGTCCACTGGGCAAGTACGAGCATTACCACTGACAGTCTCAACTGCGATGATGCATTTATTTCATATGTAGATACCGATAAAAATGGTCGCATCCGGCCTAGTGAACTAAAAGCAGCACAGTCTTGGTTGTTTCGAATTCTTGCAGATCGGAGCCGTTTGGTCGAACGCAGCGATGTTCTGCGGCTCAACGATATCGATATGCATCATGATGAGGGCCAAAATTTGCGAGCCACAGCAGAGGTCATCTTGAACAACCTTAACATTCCCAATGCACAAGAAATCAGTCTGGAGCAGGTTCGGAATGTACAAAGTATTATGGCGAGTTCCGCGAACAATGGTGATGGTATTATCCCCCCGGAGGCAACCCATGACCCCGATTTAGCGCAATTCATCGAGACCGTTATGGATACTGTTGGTTCTGTTTTGGATGCTTGCGGGAAGCCAGGAATTAGTGAAGAACAGCTAAAAGATTTTTTAGATGAAGCAGAAACATATCTCGCATGGAAAGCGAAAGGCGAAATTCCTCAGAAACAGGATACTACAGAAGTTATGCCTTGGGGAGCCGAAACGTCGCAAGCCTATGAACTTGTAGCAAGCCTAGGTGGAAAAATTGAGCAATTCTTTACACAGTGTGCCATGGTCAAGTTTGATGGGCGAGCAGTTGCTCAAATGCAGTTTTTTCGTCAGAAGAAGCTTGAAGAAATCGATTTCACTGATAAGTCAGTGATGGAAGATCGGCTTAAGGATGGGCCATTAGCATTACCTAATCCAGAAGGTATCCTTGATTTGGAGGGAATGATCAATCCCTTATATATGGATCGTCTACTTGTGCTTAAGGAAAATGTTCTAACACGCGCCCTTGAAAGTCCCGTCAAATATCTGACTGAGAAAGAGTGGGGAAAAGTAAAAAGCATCTTTCTCGCATACCGCACATGGTTAGAAAGCAAACAGGAACTGAAAGTAGACAAATTGGGAGTAGATCACCTGCGTAATTATCTTAATAGGTCATACAGAGAACGGGCAAGCGAGCTCATTGCAAAAGATTTAGCCGTCGCTGATGAATTAAACCAAATACATAATTTAGAGAAACTCATTCTTTATCAAAGATGGCTGATTGAGTTAGCCAACAATTTTGTGAGCTTTGAAAATCTTTATAATCCTAAAAATCGCGCCCTTTTTGAAATGGGGACGTTAATCATCAATGGAAGACAGATTAGTTTTACAATGAAAGTTCAGGATCGGCAAGGCCACAAAAAGATAAGCGAACGCAGTTACATGTATCTATTATATGTAGAAGTTACTGGGCGTCAGAGCAACGATATTAAGTTTGAAATTGTTGCTCCAGTGACTTCAGGTAGCGCGGATGGATTGCGAATAGGGAAGCGTGGAATCTTTTTTACCATTGACGACCGAGAGTGGGATGCAGAGATCATCGATATCGTGATTAACCCTATTAGTCCATGGGAGTCAGTCAAAGCGCCCTTCCAACAGTTTACTAAAATGGTAAAAAAACAAATCGATAAATTCACTAAATTACGCCAAGATAAGTTAGAATCAACCCTTTCCGCCCCCAGTACGTCGGGCATAGCGCGCGACCTTTTATTAGGCGGCGGTCTGGCTATTGCGGCTCTTGGATCAGCTTTTGCGTATATTACGAAGACTCTTTCCCAAGTGGACCCAGTTACTGTCCTGGTTGCGCTTTTGGGGCTAGTCGCCGTTGTTTTATTACCAAGCATCATGATAGGTTATGCAAGGATACGTAAAAGGGACATGGGTCTACTTTTGGAAGCAATGGGTTGGGCGGTAAATATTCGCATGCGACTAAGCGCGGGTTTAGGACAACTATTCACACGCATTCCACCCTTACCTAAGAGTGCACGTAAAGAGAAAAAGGATGCAGTGGTTCAGTTTGTAAGAGAGTTTGGCTATACTTCTTTCCGATCCAGGAAGAAAACGACAATCGTGTTGATCACTATTCTTATTGCACTTTGTTTGATATGGCTTCTGATGGGATTTCCTGGATTAAAGTCGTTATTTCAATATTTTTAGAATTGCGACTCCGACGTGCATCCACCGCTCTCATGAACGAATGCTTCGACAGACAAATCTCTTCTCCTTTTATCATGTTAACTACCGATAAGTTGCATATTGTAGTCCAGCCACAGAAATGACAAAGAAGTTTTTTTATATTTAGGGATATGAAGCGTCACACTGAAACTAAAATACCTAACGAATCGTTGCAGTGGAACTCGTTTCACTCGGCCGCTGAACTCTAGCGTTTATGCGTGAGAGACAAATAGAGAAGGTTGAAATATAAAAGTTGGAGAAATTATCATAAAATTCTGTCACAACAAAAACGAAAGGAGTAAATTTTATAGCTAACGAAGAAATTCTGAAATATTGGATAAAATACGATATTCCCAATAACCTGGTTAACTTTCGGCTTCAACGAAGGTGGCACCGGGAACGTCTGGATTTGATCGACAAGATAACGGATAATGGAGGGTATAACAGTGAAAGTTGAGCAAAAACATCTTTTCGGCCCGGTGATGTTCTGGACGGTTCTGACGTCCACGTTCGTGTGGCTACCACTCATTCGAATCATAGGTCGTCCCGAAGGTTACCAGTGGGGCATCCTTGGATTATCCGGCAAAGGCACTGAAGGCCCTTACTGGGTGTGGATTTTGCTAACACTCTATGTTCTCATCATGCTATACAGTGCGTTTCGTGGACCACGCGCGCTGTTTTATCCCATGCTGATTCTATGGCACCTAGCCGTAACAGGAGTCGTAGTTATGGCTACCATTTTTGAGGGTACTGAAGCAGCATTTCAGGGACAAGGCCTGCACTTCTCAATTCCTATGTGGCTGCTGATCATCCCATTCACACTGTTTGTTGTGCTCGCAATAGCCTGGATAGTGAGAGATTACCGCGCTGGTGGTGTCCCAGAGAAGGTGGCTTGGACACGGGCGAACTCTCGTCGGCTGGTAACATCTGCCTTTCTTCTGGTTGTGGCGCTGGCATTGTTTAGAGCAGGAAACAATTACAACTGGGTGACGGCTACGGCAATCATCACGGCGATTGTCCAGTGGATTTTGCTGGTTCAGTCGTTCCAACCTATGCGCGCTGGTGCGCTCCGGACCTAGCTGGAATCCGGCGCTTGCCAGCCTGGCCACATAACCATGCGTTGCAGTTGACCGCCGAACGAATGGGCGTAATTTTGAAATTCGTACTACCCGTAGGAGTTTTATTTGAAATTTGACGTTAGTCTCTCGCGCTGTTCGGCGGCAACTGAACTTGCCGTTATATGTTGGGAAATAAGTCCCGACATTCAACGCTATCCAAACAAAAAAAGGAATATACAAGAGATGAACATAAGAATGGCACCTGCATTTCTCATTCTAATAGTATTTTTGACGGCGAGCCATGGCTACTTATGTGCTCAATCCAATAACCCTTTTGTTCCTTCTGACTTCAAGGTTCCAGAGAAACTGGAAACAGAGAAATTTAGACTTCGCATGTTGACAGTAAATGATGTTGTAAAGGACTATGATGCTGTAATGACAAGCGTGGAGCATCTTCAAGGCGTCTTTGGACCTCATTCCAAATGGCCATCCCACAATTTAACATTTGAGCAAGACCTAATAGATCTTGGCTGGCATCAGAAAGAGTTTCAGAGACGTAGGTCTTTCGCCTATACTGTTATGAACCTTGGCGAATCTGTATGCCTTGGCTGCGTTTACATAAACCCAACTCGGAAAAGTGGATATGATGCCCGTATTGCTCTCTGGGTTAGAAAGAGCGAGTTTGACAAGGGTCTCGACACTATTTTATTTGATGCTGTGAAAGAATGGGTTGTGAAAGAGTGGCCATTTAAGAATACAGCTTATCCCGGTAGAGATATTGATTGGAACAAATGGGAAGCGACGCCAGAATTACTGAAATAACTTTATGTCTG
>JADFPY010000241.1 GCA_022562085.1 candidate division KSB1 bacterium
TCCGATTCTTTCGAGTTAAAACCCGGGGCTGCAGGATTTTCATCATGCTCCTGAAAAGCGATTAAGAATAATGCCAGGCTCAAAACGAAAATGTACATTGCACAAGAATTCTTGAGCTTCATATCTCCTCTCCTCATTAATGAGTTCCGTTATTAATTAGGGTCTACAGAAAAAGAAGAACAATATTACCTAAGGTTAATAATATCAATTGATTAATTGGTTATTTCTTAGTATATTTAGCTATCTAATTGCAAGGTTTTTCTGCAGATTCGTTGAAAACCTTGCACTTTCGAATGCAATTCAAATTAGGTGGCGTCCATGTACAACTTCTCTGAACCAGACGTGAATCAAATCGAGCTGTTTGAACAATCTCTGCCGTTCGGCGGCAAACTGAATCGCACCAATCGTTGGATTCTTTTGGCTGAGCTGATTGCCTGGCGCGAGCTTGAGGCGACCTATGCCAAGACCTTTTCAATCACCGGGCGCCCAGGTATTCGCGCCCGTTACGTACTCGGCTCGCTTATTATCAAGCACATCATCGATAGCAGCGATGAAGAAGCCGCCGAGCACATTTCTGAAAATCCATATATGCAATACTTTATTGGATTGCCGCGCTTTTCATATCGACTTCCGTTTGACACTAGTACCTTCAGCAAGGTCAGGAAACGGCTTGGCAAAGAACAATTTGACGAATTTGAACAAAACCTCATCAACACCCTGGTGGAGAAAAAACTCCTGCGCCCTAAAGGTCTGTTGACCGACGCCACGGTCTTCCAAAGTGACATCACGTTTCCCACCGACTGTGGCCTGCTAAACAAAATTCGTCACGTCTGTGTGGAGCAGATCAGAACGCTCAGCAAAGCGGTCGGCTGCAAAGTTCGCACCTATCGCCGGGTTGCCCAGAAAGCCTATGTTGCCTTTTCAAAAAAGCGGCGCAAGACACACAAAGAAGTGCGTCAGATGCAGAAGCAACTCCTGCAATACGTCCGGCGTAACATTCGACAACTCAGTGAACTCATCGAAGAAGTCGCCGATGCCGGGGTGGCTGTCACTGAAAAAGTGGTGGCGACGCTCCAGGCGGTCAAAGAACTCTATGCTCAACAAAAACAGATGTATGACAGTAAAAAGAAATCCGTTGAGAACCGCATCGTCAGTTTCCACAAACCCTACATCCGGCCCATCGTACGGGGCAAAGATGGTAAAGGTACTGAGTTTGGCGCCAAGGTCTCGCTTAGCCATGTTGATGGCTACTTGTTTGCCGACTATATCAGCTTTGACAACTACCACGAAGGCAAAAAGTTTATCGATAGCGTCGAGCTTTTCGAAAAACGTTTTGGCAAAAAGCCGAACTATGTGGCCATGGACCAAGCCTACGGCAGCAAAGAGAACCGAAACTATCTCAAAGAACATACTATTCGTGCGGCGGTCAAACCCTTAGGTCGCCCGAAAAAAAATAACGCCAATGATACCGAAACACGTTGGCGAAAACGAAAACAAAAAGAGCGCAACCGCATTGAAGGAGCCATCGGAAACAGCAAAAACAAGTATTCCTTAGGAGTGATACGCGCAAAATCAGAAATAACTGAATATGCATGGATTCGATTCGCTCTGATGAGTCGAAATATTGCTATCGCAGGAAAAAGAATCCTATAAATCAAAGAACAAAAGTAGTAACTTTCAAAATTCGACTAACTTGCTGTTGACTGAAGCTGAAAATTTTGTTTTTCAGTAAGCCCTATTTAGTTCGTCCCTTGCCCTGCCATATAATCAAGAGTCAAATTACTTAACGCACGCACTCCTAATTTCAGACCGCTGTCATCGATATAAAAATCCGGCGTGTGGTGTGGCGCAGCATCTGCCTTTTTCATCCCTTTTGGCATGCCGCCTAAGAAGAAAAAGAATCCCGGAATCTTTTCCACATAAAAAGAAAAATCCTCCGCGCCGGTGATGGCGTTTATGAGAACCACGTTTTCGCCACCGGCAACCCGCTGCACGGTGGAGAGCATGCGCGCCGTTAACTCCGGATCGTTAAACGTCACCGGCACACCGATTTGAATATCCACTTCTGCCACCGCGCCGGCACTTTCCGCAATTTTAGTGGCGGTCAAGCGGATTTTTTCATGGATGATTTTTTGCATGTCCGTGTTCAAGGTGCGAATGGTGCCGATCATTTCGCACTCCTCGGGGATGATGTTGCTGCGCACCCCGCCGCGAATCAATCCCACTGAAATGATCGCCGCCTCTTTGGTGAGCTCGGTCTGACGGCTGATAATGTTGTTCAAACCGTTGATGATTTGCGCGGAGACCGTGATGGGATCAACACCGGTCCAGGGAGTAGAGCCGTGGGTTTGCTTGCCTTTCACCTTAATGATGAAACGATCGGCGGCGGCCAGCAGGCCACCCGGACGATACTCTATTTTTCCAACTTCTGTTTTTGCCCCGATATGCAGTCCGAAAATCACGTCCGTTTTGGGATTCTCAAGCACGCCTTCTTTTACCATCATCCGGGCGCCGCCCTCCTCACCGGGAGGCGCGCCTTCTTCGGCGGGCTGAAAGATGAACTTTACCGTGCCGTGTAAATCGTCTTTGAGTTCGGTCAGAACTTCGGCGACAGCCATGAGAATGGCCACGTGGGAATCATGACCGCAGGCATGCATCACCCCGACATCCTGATTGTTGTAAGTCGAGCGCACTTTCGATGCGAACGTGACGTCCACTCGTTCCGTGACCGGCAAGCCGTCCATATCCGCTCTCAAAGCCACCACCGGGCCGGATTTTCCACCTTTGAGAATCCCGACCACGCCGGTGTGGGCGACTTTGGTTTGCACTTGCAGTCCTAAACTCTTGAGATGCGCGGCCACCTTTTCCGCTGTTTTAAACTCGCGGTTGGACAACTCCGGATTTTGATGAAAATGCCGCCGCCATTCGATAACTTTGGGTTCGATCTTGTCGGCAAGCGCGTCAATTTTAGATCTCACTTCGTTCTGTGCGAAGAGTTGAAAGCTCATAAACAGAGTCAGTAAAAAAATGCCTGATGACTTCATGGTAACTCCTTTCGTTTGAGGTGAAAATTTTGATTTTTTTAGGGCCGCTCCGGCTCCTCGCCCCGAATTCATTATTATATTTTTAAAGGAATGTCGGGGCGAGGGATCCTGCGCGGGCTTCGGGCGCCTCCTTCCCGACTTCATTATTATAAAAAGATTTAAGGAAAATCGGCAAGGGGTCGCCTTCCGCTAAATTTGGATTCCCCCTTTGTAAAAGGGGGCCTGGGGGATTTTACAGAACTCGCCAGAGTTCGGGCCAACATCAGCATTCATGAATAATGCAGGCTAGCAATGCCGCTGTCACAGTCATAGTTTCTGATGATAGTTATCACCCGCGCGGGAGATTTAAGCCCCGTGCCTGGCGCCGCCCCGTTGGATAAAATAATCTCGCTGGCTCGCCCTGTTGCAAATTCTCCCGCGGGCCCGCCAGGAATTATCATGTGCCAACTTACCCGCGAACTACAGGACTTCCTTCCCCATATAGCCCGACTACGCTAAGGGCAGGCTCTCGCGGCTTTGCAGTTGCCTTTCGCTAATAATTGCTGTACATTTAGAAAAATATGGGGTTCATGACCATGCCGGGCGTACACAAAAGACTGTACCTGACCGCCTTTCCGCTGAGCTCCAAGGACGAGCAGATTAGCTTTGTGTTAAGCAGTATCGAAACATCTTTATAAACTACGTAGTATCTTTTGGTGAAACTGTGAAAGATATGACCGAAACCAAGAAAGCAGAAGAAGAGCTGCGTATTCAAAAAGCTTATTTTGAAAAGTTGTTCAACAGCGATCCGGAGGCGATTGTATTGCATGACCACAATAATATTGTGGTTAAGGTAAATGACGAATTCACAAGAATGTTTGGTTATTCTCGCGAGGAAGCAATCGGAAAGCCGGTCAATGAGTTGATCGCTTCAAAGGAATTCCAGGATGAAGCATCTGAGAATTCTCATAAAGTAACTCATGGCCAAACTGTAGAAGTTGAATCAAAACGCAAACGAAAGGACGGAACATTGTTTGATGTTTCGATTCTGCACGCCCCGATCATTCACGATGAAACCCGGACGGGGGTTTATGCTATCTATCATCGTGACATTACCGAACGCACAAAAGCTGAAGAAGAATTGCGTGTTGAGAAGACTTATCTTGAAGAGTTGTTCAACAGCGCTCCCGAGGCGATTATATTGCATGACAACAATGATATTGTAGTTAATGTCAATGATGAATTCACAAGAATGTTTGGCTATTCTCGTGAGGAAGCAATCGGCAAGCCAATAAATGATTTGGTCGCTTCAGAAGAGTTCAAAGAGCATGCTGCTGCTAATTCAGAACTGGTGACTCATGGCCAAAGAACTGACAATGATTCAAAACGTAAACGTAAAGACGGGACTCTTTTTGATGTCTGGATTATCGGGGCTCCTATTATTGATAACGGTAAACAGATGGGAGTTTATGCAATCTATCGCGATATTACCGAACGCAAGAAAGCAGAGGAGGCTCGGATCAGGTCACTGGAAGAAGCGCGGACGGCAAGAAATATTCAAGTAAATCTCCTGCCAAAGTCCAACCCCGAAATCGATGGCTACGATATTGCCGGAATGAGTATCCCGGCTCTAAATGTTGGGGGAGATTATTACGATTTTATCCGTTTGGATGACCATCGGCTGGCAATCGGTCTCGGAGATGTGAGTGGCAAGGGACTCGCGGCTTCCCTGGTGATGTCAAACCTGCAGGCAACCATTCGAGGGCACACATTTTTTGATGCAAATGCAGATGGCTGTCTGGAAAAAGCAAATAACCTTTTATTCCACAGTACTGATGCAAGAACATTTGTTTCTCTTTTTTATGGAATTCTGGATACCCAAAAAAACACCCTGTGCTATGCCAACGCCGGACATGATATACCGCTCATTTTCTCTGCGGCAAAAAAACCGAATCAACTGAAAACCCGGGGAATTGCCCTGGGCCTGAAAGAGAATGTCTCTTATATGAAAGAAGAGAGAGCTATTCATCCGAACGACCTGGTTTTAATTTATTCAGACGGAATTACTGAAGCCATGAATGAGCGGCAGGAAGAATTTGGTGACGAAAAGCTCCAGGAAATTGTCCAACATAATAGCGGCGATTCTGCCCGCGAGTTAATTGACAAGATCATTGCTGCGGCCAATTTACACTTCGGTAATGCCTCGCAGAATGACGACATGACAATAATTATCATAAAGCGAAAGCCCTGAAGGTTGAGTATCATTGACTGGATTCAATAAGGAAGTTAATGTGTAGCATCAAGACGGAAAATCATTGCTAAAATGGCGGCAGATCATGAGTACGAAAATATCTAAACTAAGGCGGTTTCTCACAATCTCTTCGTTTGCAGGCACCGTGATTATTGTTGGACTGGCACCCACATTGCACGCGCAGAATGATGGCATCGTTGGCTTATGGGAAGGCCGCAAAGTTGACGGCCGGTTCAACACGACCGAACCGTGGGGTCCGTTTCTCATCGAGAAGGAGTCCGACGGTACGCTGAAGGCGACTTTCCTGGGCAGCCGTTTGGGACAAAGGGATTCGCCAATGTACAACGTTACGTTAAAGAACGGCAAATTCAAGCTCCAGATGAATCGCTGGGGCGGCGCTGCACTCGAGGCGACATTTTCGCCTGAAAAAGGCATTGTCGGCACGCTTCGGCATCATGGCATGACCGAGAAGCTGACGCTTCAAAAAATTCCTGACCGAACGGACGACGATATTCTGGCGTTGCTCAATTCCGGCAAGATTGCAGACAATCCGCCCTATCAAAGCGAGTTCATGAGCTTGCTTATTAATAAAGGTCCCGAGGCGGCTCTGACTATATATAAGGCTGTCAACGAAAAGAAGCCGGGTCACCAGCTTTGGGGCCCTGGCGCTGTCAATAGCTACGGCTATGAGCTTTTTAACAAGAAGAAAACCGCTGAGGCAGTTGCAGTTCTCAAACTAAACACGCTGGCGTACGCCGACGACCCGAATTCGTTCGACAGTCTGGGCGAAGGTTACCTGCGCAATGGGGATCGTGAATTGGCGATCAAAGCTTTGAAGAAATCACTATCGATGAATCCACCACAGAACGTGCGGCAGAATTCAATAAAGCTGCTAAAAGAATTGGGCATTGATTATGAAGACAAAGCCATGAACTAAAAGGATTCCTTATGTTTATCAAACAATTTTTGACTGGCGGAGACCGGAATTTCGGTTATCTTATTGCCGACGAGTCCGCGAATTCTGCCGCCATCATTGACCCCTCCTATTCGCCAACAGTCATTGCAGATTTTGCGAATGAGAAGGGGTATAACATCGAGTATGTGTTTAACACGCACGGTGACTCGGATCACACCAACGGCAACGATGAAATCCTCGCGCTGACCGGAGTCCAGGCAGTCCTGTTTGGAGATAAAGAGCCAAAGACGGGAATAACTGTCTCGGACGGTGCCAAATTTCCTTTGGGCAATCTCACCATTCAAATTATTCACACACCTGGACATACAGATGACTCTGTCTGTTTATATGCAGGCGATGCTGTCTTTACAGGTGATACCCTGTTCATCGGCAAGATTGGTGGGACTGATTTTGGCGATAATGCCCGCCAACAATACGATTCTCTCCATAAGAAGCTCCTCATCTTACCGGATTCAACACGCGTCTTTCCGGGTCATAATGTTGGTGTTGCACCAGAGTCTACGATCTTACATGAACGGGAGACAAACCCTTTTCTTCTCCAACCTGACGTGGAAGCCTTTATCGATTTGAAAAGAAATTGGCTGGAGTACAAAAAAACACATGGTATTGCTTAGATAGCCGCCATAAGTTCAAATGCAAATACAAAGATGTTTAGAATTATCAGATTGAAGTGGTGCAAACGCAATAGAAGAATTTTATCCTATTTTACTCCCCACCATTGTTATTTAGCAGCAACTAATCGGGTCATTTGAGTACCTCAACGATGAGGGTCTTAAAGCCTTTGCTTTTTTATAATTCGTAGAATTACCTGTCAACGACCATTACAATCGCCCTTAATCGAAAGCAACATATATGAAAGGGATGTTTATAAAATGAATATTCTTGGACAAATAGGAAATACACCATTACTTAAACTAAGAAA
>JADFPY010000242.1 GCA_022562085.1 candidate division KSB1 bacterium
AAAGGAAATGCAAACCGACGTTTGGTTTGAACCAGAAGTAGTTGTTGAAGTTCTAGCTGCAGAAATTACCAAAAGTCCTCATCATACTTGCGGTCTAGCTTTAAGATTTCCACGATTTCTACATTTTAGAGATGATAAGAAAGCTGAGCAAGCAACTACATCTAAAGAAGTTGAAGTGATTTATGAGAAATAATTATTCTTCGATATATCTATCAATTGATCCATTAAGTTTGCAGCCTGGCGGAGCTCCCAAGAAAATTCTTGATATTTCACCTTCTTGGAAAACTACAACGTCATAAGAACCGTCCTTGTTATAATCAGTACCACAGATCAGCTTCTCACCATATAATTTAATGCAAACATCTTGCATCTTATCATCATTAAAATCACCTACAGCAAATTCAGGTTTGCTTTTTTCAATACCTTCTGCCATCCCATTTTCCTTACCAGCTAGATAATTTTCATCCATACTTCGCTGATTCGACAAATTTCTAGAAAAATAAGTTCCGCTTCCTCCCATGGCAATACCTACAACCAAAGTTAAAGCATATTTTAATTTAGACATCTATGACCTCTTTTTTTAATTAAGTCTTAAAACTATATAAAAGAAACACTTTAGGATTATATAAAGTATATACTAATCAGTATGTATAATCTGGAACTTTTTAGTTAAAATACACTTTAGTTATTTTTGGTATCTGCTTAAATTATCAAAGAATTCATGGACTGTACTTCTAATATAAATTATTTTGAAGTCCATATTTATGGAAAAAGTCCGTCTACAAAAAAGATAACTATTTAGGTAATCGTCCGTCTTTATAAAAAAGCGGTTCCTTTCTCTTATCATAATAAACTCTTTTAGGAAATTGACCTATGTCTTCTCAAATTCTAACCAGGGCATTTCTCACCTATTCCCTGGCCCTCGTTTTCTTGTTTGAAAATCCAACCGCTGCACAGAATAACGACTCAATTCCACTAAAGACAAATGTCCCTGAAGAGCAATTGATATCGGATCTTGAATCATTCGTTCCTGAATTAATGGAGCGTGCTGAGGTTCCGGGACTCTCAATAGCCATCATTCGGGACGCTGAGATTATCTTGCATGGGGCTTACGGTGTCAGAAATATCAACACTAAAGAAGCGGTCAATGATAGCACGATTTTTCAAGCCGCCTCCCTGAGTAAAACCCTCTTTGCTTACGCCGTTTTGAGAATGGTTGAAAAAGGTGAACTTGATCTGGACACGCCATTATCGGATTATTTTGGCGCCGCTTACATTAATAATGATGACCGGGTCCATCAAATAAGCGCACGCACAGTTTTGAGCCATACAACCGGATTCCCAAACTGGCGGCAACCACGGGACGGTGACTTGAAAATGCATTTCAGCCCTGGAGAAAAGTTCAGTTACTCTGGTGAGGGATATGTTTACCTGCAAAGAGTTGTGGAAAAATTGGCGGATAAATCATTCAATGATTTTATGGCTGAGAGTGTTTTTGAACCGTTGGGAATGCGTCACAGCAGCTACGAATGGCGAGAGGCATACGCTAACAATTTAGCGGTTGGTCACGGCGAATTTGGCGTCCCCATCGATCGTGACCCCATGACAAAAGGCAACGCAGCTTTTAGTTTATACACAACTGCAATCGATTATGCCAAATTCATGATCGCAATCATGACAGGAGCTGGCCTGGCAAAAGAAACCATCAGGGAGATGCTCTCCCCGCAAATTTATTTAAATGATGATTGCCTGAATTGCACCCAAAATTCGACATCAAATCTTTCTGAAATAAATGCCTGGGGACTTGGCTGGGGGTTGCAATTGACCGATGAAGGCACTTCTTTCTGGCATTGGGGGGACCAGGGAATTTTTCGCTGCTATACCGTTGCTTTTCAAGAGCAGAAAATCGGCATGATCTACTTTACAAACAGCGAAAACGGTCTTGCCATTCGTGATGAGCTCGTTCAAAAAGCTATTGGCGGTTATCATCCGGCGTTTTCCTGGCTGCATTACGATTCGTATAAATCTCCGGGGAAGAAATTCGCGAAGCTGATCGTCAAACAAGGGATGGCGGCCGGAATGGCCTTCCATGATTCCTTGAAAAATGAAAGTAAAGACGCTGCCGTTTTTGATGAAAGAGCGATTAACAGGTTGGGGTATCACTTTCTATTGTCAAAGCAATTCGATAAAGCAATTGCTATTTTTAAATTCAATATCAAGGGATATCCCGATTCATGGAATGTTTACGACAGCCTGGCTGAAGCTTATATGAAGGATGGGCATGATGAGCTGGCCATCAAGTATTATGAAAAGTCATTAAAGTTGAATGCTGATAATACAAACGGCAAAGAGATGTTGGAGAAAATCAGAACTGCTGCAAAATAGCTGGAAGCACTCATGATCAAAAATTACCTTAAAATCGCCTTTCGAAATCTTACCCGACACAAAGGGTATTCATTTATGAACATCGCCGGTTTGGCTATCGGTATGACATGTTGTCTTTTACTTTTGCTGTATGTCCAGGATGAACTCGGCTATGATAAATATCATGAAAAGGCAGATCGAATTTACCGGTTCGTGACCGACTGGGAATCAAAAGACCAAACTTTTCCCAATGCGCTTTCTTCAGCCCCGATGGCCCCGCAACTTTTGAGCGACTTTCCTGATATCAAAGAAGCCGTTCGATTTATGCAATCTTTCAACGACGTTTTGGTTACTTATGGGGATAAACGATTTTTTGAAAAACGCTTTTTTTATGCCGACGCATCGGTTTTCGATGTATTCACCTTTCCACTACTAACGGGGAATCCGGAGACGGCTCTCGCAGATCCGTTCTCAGTGGTCATAACGGAAGAGATGGCCGAAAAATATTTTCCGGATGAAGATGCGACTGGCAAAATACTGCGGGTTGATAACAAAAATGAATTCAAGATTACCGGGGTTATGCAAAACGTGCCCTTCAACTCGCACTTCCATTTTGATTTTTTAGCATCCTTTAGCACGGTTAATTCCATGCAGGGGGCGCAAATATTAAATAGCTGGACATACAATCCGTTTTTTACCTATGTCCTGCTGCCTAAGAATTACCCTACTTCAGAGCTGGAAGCCAGATTTCCACAATGGGTTGAGAGCTTTGTTGGTGATACTTTACAAAAACTGGGGTGGAGCTGGCGGCCCTGGCTTCAGCCCTTGACGGATATCCATCTTCACCCGCTCGGCAATGAAATTCAACGCGGCAGCAGCATCAACAACGTTTATATTTTCTCTACAATTGCATTTTTCATTCTTTTGATCGCTTGCATTAATTTTATGAACCTGGCGACCGCTCGAGCGGCCGTGCGTGCGAAAGAAGTTGGACTTCGAAAAGTAATTGGCGCAAATCGTCTGCAGTTGGTCAAACAATTCCTTGGTGAATCACTGGTTTTTTCTTTCATCTCACTGGTGATTGCAGTGCTTCTGGTGGATTTGCTTTTGCCGGCCTTCAACAATTTGACAGGGAAAGGGATAGAGATTCACTACACCGAAAATTTTACACTCTTAGCTGGCTTTGCGGTAATTGCCCTGTTTGTCGGGCTTATTTCGGGAAGCTATCCCGCATTTTTTCTGTCGGCTTTTCAGCCGGCAACCGTCTTGAAAGGAGTTGTAAAATCAGGTTCGAAGAGTTTTACCCTTAGAAGGATTTTAGTCGTGACGCAGTTTGCTATTTCCATTTTTCTAATAATCAGCACCGTCGTTGTCGTCAATCAGCTTCTTTTTATGAAGAATAAAGATCTTGGACTGAATCAGGAACAGGTTGTGGTCATTCCGGTCCGCGAGAATAGGGTGATACAAAGGTTTGAATCAGTAAAAAGCGAGCTGCTGCAGAACTCATCGATCAGAGGGGCGGCCTGGGCGAATCGACCGCCAGGAACAGGAGCCTCCGGAAGCAGCGTGCGCCTGGAGAGCAGCGATTCCAATAAAATGAAATCGATGAAGTTTTTGCTCGTAGACCACGATTTCCTCAACACCCTCGAAATCGAGATAGCTGCCGGCCGCGGTTTTTCCCGCGAATTTTCGACGGACGCTAATGAAGCTTTTGTCATCAATGAGCAAGCCGTAGCAGATCTCGGTTTCTCGAAGCCCGGGGAGGCAATTGGAGAGCGGATCATCTGGGCAGGTCACAAAACCGGTACCATAGTGGGAGTTGTTAAGAACTTCCATTTTCAACCGTTGCGCGTTTTCATGCAGCCGCTGGTCATGCACATCTCTCCGGAAGGACTTCAAACTCTGCTCGTTCGAATCTCGCCAAATAACATCCCGGCGACTTTAGATTTCTTGCGAACAAAATGGAGTGAATTCGCTCCGAATTGGCCGTTTGTCTACTCTTTTCTCGATGAGGATTTCAATAAACTTTATGGTGTTGAGGAGCGATTTGGCAAGATCTTTGGCAATTTTACTTTTTTAGCTATTTTTATTGCCAGTCTTGGTCTCTTCGGTTTGGCCTCGTTTACTGCGGAGCGCCGTACTAAGGAAATCGGTATTCGCAAAATCCTTGGGGCTTCCGCAGCCAAAATTATGGTGATGCTTTCCGGGGAATTTACAACCCTTGTCCTGCTCGCAAATCTGATCGCCTGGCCAGTCGCTTATTATTTTATGGATCAATGGCTGCAAGGCTTTTCATTCCGTATTAATTTAGTTTCGCATTTGTGGGCTTTTGCTGCTGCCGGCTTTCTTGCACTTTTTATTGCATTGCTTACAGTAAGCTACCAGGCAATCAGGGCCTCACTCGCCAACCCAGTTGAAGCGTTGCGGTATGAATGAAGTGTTAAAGTTTAAACACTTGAACACGCAAACACTTAACCATTTATTTAAAGAGGTAATGATGAAGTTGAATGTTCTAATCTTCTCGATTTTACTAATGACTAGCATTTTTTCTCAAAGTTACGCTGGCGACGATGACCCAAGCAAAAATCGCAAACAGATAAAAGCGAACAAAATTAATCCTGACCCACCCCGGCTGGATGGTTTTTTGGATGACGAAGTCTGGCAACACGCGGAATTCACTTCGGAGTTCTTTCAGAAAGATCCAAACGAAGGCGAACCGGCAATGCATAAAACGGAAGTGGGTTTTATGTATGATGAAAGTTCGCTCTACATTGCGGCGCGTATGTATTTCGAGAACCCCGATGAGATTCACGCTTATGTGACCCGCCGAGATAAAGCCGGTAATTCCGCGCGCATCATCATATCACTTGATACTTACCTGGACCGGCGAACCGCGTATACTTTTGGCCTCACAGCCGGAGGCTCCCGGTTCGATTATTATCATCCTTCCGACCACGAGCGTCGCCGAGAATCGTCCTTTGATCCGGTTTGGGAGGGTAAAGTCCAGATGACCGATTACGGCTGGAGTGCGGAAATGCAAATTCCTTTTTCACAGCTTCGGTTCAAAAATCAGGATGAGCAGATTTGGGGTGTGAACATAAACCGCTGGATTCCAAATACAAACGAAGATCTCTACTGGGTTTTGATTCCAAAGGATGACACCGGCTGGTCGTCAAAGTTTGGCAACCTGGTGGGAATTAGTGGTATTCAGCCATCAAGAAGAATCGAGCTGCTTCCTTACAGTGCGAGCAGCGCAAGATACACCAGCGACACCGACCCGCTCGATCCTTTTAACGACGGCAGTAAATACGATTCCCGCGTTGGCCTGGATTTGAAGATGGGACTCGGCTCGAACCTGACCCTGGATGCCACCGTGAATCCAGATTTTGGTCAGGTAGAAGCAGATCCCGCTGTGGTCAATCTTTCCGCTTTCGAAACCTTTTTCAGAGAAAGACGCACGTTTTTCATCGAAGGTCGTCAATTATTTGACAATAACGGGCCGACTTTTTTTTATTCCAGAAGGATCGGCGCCCGGCCGCACGGTTCAGCGGAAGCTGATTTTCTTGATAATCCTGATAACACTACCATCATCGGGGCGGCAAAAATCACCGGGCGGCTGAATTCCGGACTTTCAATTGGCGTGCTGTCGGCAGTTACCTCCACAGAACATGCCGATACCTTTACTGCCGCTACCGACTCGACTGCAGAAATTCGCGGCAAAACAAAAGTTGAACCGCTGAATGGTTTTGGCGTCGTGCGTCTGCAGCAGGAGTTCGGCGCTTCGCAATCTACTGTCGGGTTGATGTTAACCGGGGTAAAGCGGGATGTCTCAAACGGCTCTGCTCTGGCTGAGATTTTAAATAAACAAGCCTATACCGGTAATTTTGATTGGAATCTCCGTTTTCAAGGCGGCAAGTATGTGCTCTCCGGTTACGCCGGATTTTCACACATTAACGGAGATCCGCTGGCCATTGTTGGAGCACAGCGCTCCAGTGCACGCTACTACCAAAGACCGGATGCGACACACGTTCGCCTCGATTCAGCAAGGACATCTTTATCGGGCTACGCCGCTTCTGTCAGATTTAACAAAAATAGCGGTGAACACTGGCTTTGGGGCACCGGCATCTCAACTGAGTCCCCGGCATTTGAATTGAATGACGCCGGCATTCTTTCCGGTGCCGATGGAGTCGGAAGTTCGGGATTTTTGACCTATCGCGAAACCAAACCGGGAAAACTTTTTCGCGATTACTCTTTCGATTTCTCAGCCTTTGCCGAATGGAACTTTGAAGGGATTCGTACTTTTGGGATACTTGACTTTTTCTTCAATTCTACGTTTAAGAACTTTTGGAACACATCGCTACATTATCACTACCTGCCGCAAAATCAGAGCTGGACTGCGACCCGCGGTGGACCGCTTATGGCTACCGCCTCCAATCACCATGTTATGACAAGGATCTCGAACAATCGGGCCTCCAACTTTAACTGGCGAACCCGCGTGTCATATATCTGGAATGATCTCGATGGATTCGATTTTTCTACAAGCGCACGGTTTTCATTCAAGCCCACTGATGCTTTGGAGCTTTCACTCGAACCCGAATACGAACGGGAGCGAACAGCACGCCAGTATTTCGACGAATTCGGGAATGGCAGAGATGTCACTTTTGGTCAACGATATGTTTTTTCTGCCATCGATCGCAGCACCCTTTCTACCCAAATCCGCTTGAACTACGCTATCA
>JADFPY010000243.1 GCA_022562085.1 candidate division KSB1 bacterium
CTCTAGCTGAAGCAAATGCGGCGTACTTGGGAAGTGCGTCGCATTTTTATTAACCTTGCACTTTGTCACCTCACCACTAAAAGATTTATGCATATTAACCGGCTTGCAATTATATATTTTATAAGTGAAAAAGGGATCGCTCAACCCACGTTAAGATCTGGCTCTGGTATCAGGGAGATATCTGAACATTTCCCTTCTACATTACTGGCTCTACTAACAAAACTGAATTTCAAGAATCCGTATTCGACCAGATTTATTGGATGGCTCTGGCCAGTTCATATTGGATATGCACAAGTAGGAAGCGTTTGAAAATACATCCGCTCTTTATTATTGTGTTATGTATGGGTTCCGCGCTTCTGTGACGATATGCTTGTTCCAGATGTAAAAATGAAATTCCTATGAGATTTAAGCTTGTTGAGCAACAACTATCCTCCGATCCCCCAAGAATATTTATCAGTCATTCTTGGATAGATAAGTCATTAGCACGGCGATTGGAAAAATGCCTAATCCGATCAGGCGCTAAGGTGTGGATCGACTTTAGCAAAGTTCGAGGTGGCGACCATATTGCAAAGCGAGTGAGTGACGCCCTGGAGTGGTGCGATCACTTGTTACTCGTTTGGACTCATAATTCAAGAGAATCGAAATGGGTTCAGCTAGAAATGAACTCTGCAATTTCCCTCCATAAAAAAATTATTCCTTGTTTATTTGATAATACCAAATTACCCGGTATTCTCGCAGGTATGGCACATATTGAATTTTCCGATTTCAGCAGGGGACTTTTTCAATTGTTGATTTCATTGCAATTAGCTGTGCCCAAAAAAAGTTCATCTGCAGCAACAAGGCGATTTCGACCAAGGTTTGAAAATGGCATAGGTAACTGGAAAAAGATAAAGAGGTTAGTTAAACCAATTTTTTTGATCACTTTACCGGTTTTGATTGTGACGGTCAGTGTTTCAATTTATTTTGCTATAAACGCAAAAAATATTCAACCCACAAATGATCAGTTAATCAATAACGGCACATCAACTGATTCTGCAAGTACTCTCCTAAATAAAAATCCTCAAACGGTGGGTGATGTGTCTAAAGAGGTTGTTAATAAGTTTGGGGAAATTATACAAAAGGAAAATCGAAAACAGAGTCTGGAAAATATCGCTGAAGTACCAATGAATAACCCGCCGCCTACAACAACAAATCACACAAAAAATACTGTAAGGAAAGTAGATTCCAGAGATAATTCTGTTAGGCTGGTAGCTAAGATCGCCAAAGTGGAAGGAGACTACGCCCGCATCGATATAGGCAGATTGGATGGAATCCAAAAGGGACATAAATTCAAAATTATTCGAGAAGTAAATGATGGAAGTAGTTCAACGACAATTCTTATTGGATATGCACAAGTATGGGAAGTGTTTAATAACACATCTGCTCTTTATTGTCGTGTTATCTCCGGGTTCCACACTTCTGTCGGCGACATACTTGTTCCCGATGTAAAAAAATAAGGTTTATGAAACCTGCAAGGTTTGTTTACTTTTCCAAAGCTATCGGCGCAGCTAAAAGATTATCCGGAATACCGAAAGCATTGACCAGGTGAATGGCGTCGTCTTTGAGTTCGGTGCAAAGCTGGTCGACTTGATTACGGATGGCTTTGGCCTTGTTGCCTTCGATGTAGCCGTTTTCGAGGAACCACCCGTTATCTTTCTCAATGCGGGAGAGTGCAAATAAATCGCATAAGCGTTTCAGAATTTTAGACAGTTTGGAGTCCGCCTGATCGACACTTTTTAGAAATTGCTCCAGGATAATTCGTTCGACATGCGCCAGGGCGAGCGTCACGAGGTGGGATTGGCATTCAATAAATGCGTTGTAAGAATCCATGCCGTCGTCAATGCGATTTTTAATTCTGCGCGCCGCCGTAACCAGCAGCCGTTTTTCACGGTATTCGAAAGCGTTCAGCTGAAAATCGGCATCGCGAAGATGCGACTCATCCGTTAGCCGGGTGATCACCGGATTAAGCTCAGCGATGGCCGTCGAGGCCTGACCCGCGATATATTTGACCAGTCCCAGCAACTTCATATCGCTGAATTGATGTTTAAAATCGGTGAGCAGACCTTTGGCTACCAGTTGCAGCAGGACGTAGTTATCTCCTTCAAAAGTGGTAAAAACTTCTGAGTCTGCTTTCAGCGCAGCAAACCGGTTTTCAGCGAGATACCCCTTGCCGCCGCAAGCTTCACGGCAGGTCTGGATGGTGTCGGTCGCGTTCCAGGAGCTGAATGCTTTCAGCCCGGCGGCCAGGACTTCGATTTCCCTGGCATTTTCTTCAGTGCGTTCAACATATTGCTTGACAAGATGCTTCTGGGCAAAATCAATGGCATAAGCATTTGCAAGCAATGGAAGAAGACGGCGGCGGTGGATTGGATAATTGATCAGCAATGTCTCCTGCTCACCCGGCGCACCAAACTGGCGGCGTTTGGCTGCATATCGAATGGTAATCGTCAGAGCGGATTTAGCGGCGCTCAGTGCGCCGGCAGAGATGCTGATTCGCCCGCCGACGAGTGTGCCGAGCATGGTAAAAAACCGCTGAGAAGCGCCGGCGATCGGGCTTGAGTAGGCGCCATCCGCACTGACTTCTGCAAATCGGTTCAGCAAATTCTCGCGCGGAACCCTGACATGATTAAACCAGATTCGTCCGTTATCAACACCGTTTAAGCCCATTTTTTCTCCACAGTCTTCGATCCGAACGCCCGGCATGAGGTCGCCGTTTTTATTTCTAATCGGAACGAGAAAAGCATGAACCCCGTAATGCTCACCGTCGAGTGCCAGTTGGGCGAAAACCGTGGCCATTTGCCCGTGCAGCGCGGCGTTGCCAATGTAATCCTTGCGGGCGGATTCCGTGGGTGTGTGGATAATGAATTCGCTGGTTTTGCTGTCATACTCAGCAATTGTTTCAATATCCCGGACATTCGAGCCGTGGCCAAGCTCGGTCATGGCGAAGCATCCGGGCAGCTCCAAAGTTCCGGCATCTGCCAAATATTTCTTGTGATGAAACTCGGTCCCCAGGTTCAAAATGCTGCCGCCAAACAGACCAAACTGTACGCCAAATTTGATAGAGAGACTTAAGTCGTGCAAAGCAATCGTTTCGAAAGCGGCGATAAAAGATCCCAGGTCGTTTTGGCCGCCCTGTGCCTTTGGAAATGAAAGGGCGCCCAAACCCTGGCGGGCAAGTTCCTGACACCACTCAAGTACTTTTTGCCGATAGACTTCTTTACTTAATCCGTATTCATAACCAAAAACGGGATCCTGAAACAACCTTTTTATTTTTTGCCGAATGGCAGCATGCTCACCCTCCAGCAGGCGGCTCATTGCCTGTACATCAAAAGCGGCTTTGGGTGCGGCTTTGGCGGCTTTGGCCGGCTTTATATCAGCGGCCTCGAAAAGGACATCGCGCGCAGCCTCAGCGCTGACAACCCCCAGCGCTTGTTCAATGACGCCTAAAGCGACACAGGCCTCCGGCGTCGTGCAGCGGTCAGATTCTGATTTCGAGCCAATACGAGCTACTTCGACGCCCAGGTCTACCAATGTCTTTCGTGAAGACAAAGGAATTTTTCCGGCCGATTTTCGAATAATTTTCAGCCAGTTTAACAGGTCTAAAGGGGATGGCGGTGAAGCCGGATCCAGCCAGCCGGCAAGAATCTTCTGCTCGGACTTGGTCATCCAGTTTTGCTTCTTAAGCTTTTCCTGGATCGTTTTAAGCTCAGATGGGGTCAAAATTCCGTCCGACCAGGCGATATAAAGCATAGGCAGAAGAGGAAGCAGCCCCGGCGCTTCCGAAGTGATGTCCAACTTTTCAAGTTGGCTTTTTGTTGTCATTGTTTAGTCTCCGAATTTCCGGGTTAATCTAACCCCAAAATATGCGTTTGGCCATTAGACTGCTGGCCTTTGGTTTTTTGATTTTTTAGAATTTACGTTGTAAAGATCATTTCATCCCGACTTATTCGGGATTGACTTTTATTAGCTAAAAGCCAATCGCCAATTGCTCAATTTAGGTCTAAGTAATTTTAATAACTACTTTATTGGGTTGTTTATTTCAATATCATCGGTTGTTCGTGGGGGTCTCCGGCTGCATATTCTTTTCAATTCGCAGAAGCCTGAAGGAAAGAAAAAAGATGAAATAAATAACACCCGCTGAAATCAAGAAAGTGGTAGCGCCAAAGGCGCCATAAAAAATGCCGCCGCCAATTAATCCGATGATGCTCGCCAGGCTGCCAACGCTGCCGGCAAATCCCTGCACTGCCCCCTGGTATTTTTTTCCAGCCGCCTTCGACAAAATAGACATAACCGAAGGCCACATGATGCCGTTCCCGACCGCAAAAAGCACAGCGGCCGAGTAGATGTAAATTTTGTCGCTGGAAACCATCAACACAAAATTTGTGGCCAGAATCAAATTGCCGGCAATGATTAACCTGGCGTCCGAAAATTTCTTGGTTAATCTGTTCAGAACCGGTCCCTGGACAAAGATCATGAGCGAGCCCAGGACCGAAAAAAAGATGCCCAGGTCGAAAATCGACCACTTGAGCCCTTGAACCGCATGCACCGGAAAAGCTGTATAAAATAAAGTGAAACCCAGATAAATAAAAAAGTAAAGCGTAAGCAAGTAAGGAAGATTTTTTTGTTTTAAAATATCTCTGAATTTAATTTCACCCGCCCCTGCCAATTCGTAGCAGTCTTTATTCTCCTGGCCAAATACTTTGCTGACGGTTCCTTTCCTGGGGTTTTCTGTGAGAACACAAGGCCGGGATTCCTGAAGAACAAAAGCGATTACTAAAGTTGCGGCAAGAGAAATTGCCGTTGCCGCTAAAACCGGCAGAGTTTCAGCCAGAACAGTGAAGCCCAGAAGTCCGGCAAGGGCAGGCCCGAGAATGAAGCCCATATTTGCCGAGATGGCCATTTTGCCAAAATTTTTGCTGCGGTCCTTTTCCTCGGTGATGTCGGCGAGATAGGCATTTGCAACCGAGATGTTGCCGCCGGTGAGGCCATCCAAAGCCCGGGCCAAAAACAAAACCAGCAAGGGCACAGTAACCAGAAATTCTCCCATAAAGGAAGTTTGCAGGTCAAGCAAGGTGGTGATCGGTAAAAGCAAAGCGCCCAGGAAAATGAGCCAGGACAGCAAAGTTCCCGCCTGACTCAGCAGCAGAATTTTCTTTCGACCGTAGATGTCCGACCATTTGCCGAGAATGGGCGCCCCGATGAGCTGGAAAGCCGGATAAGCGGCGCCAAGCAGTCCGTAGATCTGGGCATTGCCGCCGAATCTTGTCACCAGGAAAACCAGGAAGGGCATCACCAGGCTAAAGCCCAGTGTGCCAATGAAATTAACGAGAAGAATAGGAAAGAGGGATATTTTTTTTGCCATTAATACAAAATATTCAAAATCTAAATTAGAGTCAACCCTTTCACCCTGTTGGTTATGATTTGTGTCCCAAACCGATATGAGTCAGAAAGTTAAAAAATATCGTTGTTTCTTTGGTTGGAAATTTTATAATTAACTTGAACAATTCAAGAATTCTAAAAAAGATCCTAACATGATCGGCCCTGAGATCAATCATCGCCGTTCCATTCGACTGAAAGAATATGATTACAGTTCGGCGGGCGCTTATTTGTGACGGTTTGTACGAAAGACCGGAGATGTTTCTTTGGTGAAATAAAGAGCGGAGAGACGGGATTAAATAGCGCAGGTCAAATGATTCGCACTCAATGGTTGGAAATGGCGAAACGATTCGAAAATATTTCGTTAGATAAATGTGTTGTGATGCCAAACCATTTTCATGGTGTGATTTTCATTATCGACGATGAATGTGACAAACCCGTAGGGGCACCCCTTGTGGGTGCCCAAAATGGGACTGACGTGCGGCAAAGGGCAGGCACAAGGCCTGCCCCTACGTTGGGTGAAATTGTTGGCGCATTCAAATCTATTACCACAAACGAATATATCCGAGGCGTTAAACAACACGATTGGCCATCGTTTCCCGGGAAATTGTGGCAGCGGAATTATGGAGCCTGCCCAGAGCGAAGCCGAAGGGAACGTGTCATTCGAGACGAAGACGAACTGAATCGAATTCGCGAATATATCATATACAACCCCGTGAAATGGGTCGACGACGCAGATAACCCTAAGAATTGGAAATAGATTTATCATGGCAATCCATTTCCCAATACAAACGATTCACTAATGAAAAACCAAAAGCCTCAAGTCGCTTACGGCATCGACGACCTGCCGCCACTTCGTGAAGCCGTGCCGCTTGGACTGCAGCATATCCTGGCGATGTTTCTCAGCAACATCGCCGTGCCTTTGATCATCGCCACTGCGATTGGATTAACCAGCGGCGAAAAGGCATTTTTGGTGCAAATGGCGCTGGTCATGGCCGGGGTGTCAACCATTGTGCAGTCTTACCCAATTGGGCCGGTTGGCGCCCGCATGCCGATCGTCATGGGCACCAGCTTCGCATTCGTCGCCGGAATTATCATTATTACGAAAGAGTATAATCTGGCGACTGCTTTTGGGGCCTGTTTTGCCGCGGCCTTCGTCGAAGTCGTCATCGGGTTTTCGTACAAAAAATTCCAGCGGTTTTTTCCGCCGTTAGCTGCGGGCATCGTGGTGATGTTGATTGGCCTGACACTGGTGCCGGTCGGAATGGATTACGCTGCCGGCGGAGCGGGTTCGCCGGATTACGGCTCGATGACAAATCTAAGTATTGCCGGTGTGGTTTTGCTGATCACGCTTTTTCTCAACCAATTTTCAAAAGGGTTTTTAAGTTACGCCAGCATGATAATCGGGGTTGCGGTCGGATACTTGCTCGCCTTGTCGCTTGGCAAAGTGGATCTGGCGCAAATGGCCGAAGGCGGCTGGTTTAGTTTTCCGCGCCCTCTCAAGTTTGGACTGGAATTCCACCTGGCGCCGATACTCACCATGAGTTTTATTTATGTGGTGAGCGCTTTAGAAACCATGGGCGATATTGCCGGAACGACCGCGGCGGTTGACCGAAATCCGACCAGTAAAGAAATGAAAGGGGGGCTGGTTGCAGATGGCC
>JADFPY010000244.1 GCA_022562085.1 candidate division KSB1 bacterium
TCAAGAAAAAAATTGAACCCTTCAAAAGAACCTTTATCGGCTGATGAAAACAGATTGGTCTTCGCGCTGGATAATTACATTAAACTTTTTCCACATGATTCAGAGACTTCAAAGATGCTGGCGAAGGCCGGGGCGTTGTACTTCAACCATCGTCAGTTTAAACCATCTTTGAAATACTTCAAGACATTGGCTAAGCAATTTCCGGAAAGCGAAGGTGCAAATCAAGCACGCTTCACGGTCATGGAGAGCTACTTTGGCAAAGGCGATTTCAAAAGCACAGAACTCATCGCCAAAAGACTCAAAGACCTAGCGCCGGAATTTAGCGAAAAAGCAACCAAACGATTGGCAGAATCGATTTTCTTCCAGGCAAAAACGTACGCCGATTCTGCACTGCATTTCCAGGCAGCCGAAGAATACCGGCGTGTAGTCGCCGAAGTTCCCAACGCCGAATTTGCCAACGTGGCAATTTATAATTCCGGATTGGAATTTGACCAGGCCAAAGAATACCGCCGAGCTATCGAAAGTTACAAAATGCTGCTCGCATCTTATCCGAAATCAGAGCACACACTGCAGGCCGTCAATAATTTAGCATTTGATTATCGCGAGTTGGGCGACCTGCGCAATGCCGCCTCGACTTATGAAAGACTGGCGGATTTAGATTCTACTCAGACCGGCAGACAGGTTGCACTTTACAATGCCAGTGTTTCCTATGTCCAGGCCGAGGAATGGCACCGGGCAATTCAGGTGAACAACAAATTCGTCGAGAGATTCCCCAACGCAGAAGAGGCCGACGAACTGCTGTTTAACAATGCGAACTATTATCTGAAATTGCATGACCTGCAAAACGCTAACAATATTTATGCGTCCTTTGCAAAAAAATATCCGGCTTCGCCGAAAGCCGTTGAAGCTTTGTATCACCGCGGGTTGTATTTAGCTGAAAGTAATCGTATTTCGGAAGCCAAAACCGAGTTTGATAAGGCAATCGCTAAAAATGCTGAACTGAAGAAAAACAAAAAAGAAGGTAATGATTTTTACACCTCAGAGGCCCTATTTCAGTTGGCTGGAATTAAGTTTAAAGAATTTAAGAACATCGAATTTAGATTGCCTGCCAAAGCCATCGTGCAAAAGAAAAAAGATAAGAAGGCGCTGCTTGTTGAATTGGTGGAAAAATATACTACTGTTGCGGGGTTTGGTACCGTCCGTTTGTACGAATCGACGTACAAAATTGGTCATGCTTACGAAGAATTTGCCAAGACCTGGGCGCACCAGGAAATTCCTGCCATGGACGAGAACCGCAGAATGGTAGCCCGGAAAGAAATTAATCAGACCGCGGCTGAACTTTATGATAAGGCAGTAGATGCCTATAAAAATGGCGCGGCCGTCCTGGAGAAATTTGCTGCAAAACAAAAGCAAAAGAGAGATGCTGGCGCCGATAATCTCCAACCAAACAAACTTTCTCTGGCGGACTCATCGCTTGCGGCAGCGGAGAATTGGATCTCTTTGTCTAAGAATAAAGTTTCGGAAAACTTGTTTGCAATCGCCGAAATTTATAACGAGTCCTTAACTCAGTTGCTCAATCTCCCGGTACCAGCAGGGATGAAAGCGGTGGAGCAACTCGTTTACCAGCAGCAGGTTTTAGAAAAAGTAGTTGCGCCAATCACCAACCAAGTAGTTGAGGCCCATGCCCGAAATTTGAAAGAAAGCGCTGAGCTAAACATAGAGAATCAATGGACGGACTCATCACTGGAGCGGATTCTTGCTGTCAGCACCATTGTTCCTGATGTACTGCAAAAGCTTGGCAAGCGGGCATTGGCAAGCTACGCTAATAAAGCCAAATCCTACGAACGTCTGGTTGAAGCCGACGATGAAGCCGCGTTTGATGTTTCCGAGGCACTGGCTAACATGGTTGAGCTGGGCAGCTCTTTTACATTTTCGGCAGCTCAGGCCTACCACCAGAATATCGCCAGGACTCGCCAAATGTTACCGGACACTTCGGCGCTTGAAAAGCCGGCTGAGAAATTCATGAAGGCAGTCATCGAGTTTGGCCTCACGGCGGATTCGCAGGCCATGCTCGCCAGGGACCAGATTCAGAAATACGAAAAGCGTTTTCAAGAGACTGAGAACCCGGCTTTTGAAGATGCGCAGTTCACTTATGACGATATTTATTGGTCTTTGACTGACGGTTCTCAAAAAATCCTGAAGTTTGGCTACCAGGCGAGTCAGGATTTAAAGATGACCGATACCTGGGGTCAGAAAATAGCCACGCTTTTGGTTAAAACCAACCCGCAAGAATATGCAGAACAATTGGGATTTAAAGTCGCTGAGCAGACCCTACCAAGCTCGTCGAGTTGGCTGGTTAGTTCAGAATTTTTCAAAGGCTGGAGCGAGATTGAGTTCAGCGATTCCGGGTGGAGCGCGGCATATAACGAAGGCCTCGGAAAACGGATTTCTGACAACAATGTCACAGTCCAGGCTATCTGGTTGACCCATTTCGACCAGAGTCAACTTTCGGATTCCGAATCGAAGAAACCCATTCGGTCGGCTTCGTCGCAAGATTCACTCTCTGTCGACGGTTTTTCAAAAGCGGTCAAACGTCCGAACAAAGTTTATTTTCGCAAGACATTTGATATAGAAGGGCTGCCGTTTTCCGGCACGATAAAATTGTTTGCCGACGATACTTATAAACTTTTTGTTAATGGGCAAATGGTTTCAGAATCTTTTGCAGAGTCCGATAATAAAACAGACATTCAAAATATAAGTTTGACTCAATATCTACGCAGCGGTCAAAATATCATCGCAATTGAAGTGAAGGATTCTGACAACAGCTTCGGAAATATGGAGTCCCTGATTCAAATCAAGAATCTACCCGATTGGAAAGGGGAAATTTAGGACTTGAAAATGAAAACAACTACCCTGACCCTTTACCTCGTTCCAAAGCTCCTGCTTTGGAACGGCAATTTAGGCGAAGCAGGAAGCAGAGCTTCTCGACCAAGTGCGTTCCCAAACTGGAGTTTGGGAACGAGAAAAATGGGACTGGCTTTCCTAATCATCTGCTGTTGCTTTTTTGCAAACGCCGCTTTCGCTCAGTCTGATTCTGATAAAAAGAAATCTAAAACTTCGAAGAAGAAACAGAGTGAGCTCGTTTTTGACGATATTGTTATTGAAGCAATCATCGAGAAGCCGAATATTGCTATCCTGCCGACTCGCAGGTTGAAGAAACTCGGCGAAATCGATTTTATCAACCGCTCTTTTGCGGAGGAATTGAAGGCGGTGCCTGAAAAGTCTTTTCTTTTCAAGGGCGAACTTGAAAAGCCTAAAAAGATCGATAATATTAAAAAGCTTCTTAAGAAGCGGAAGAAGGGGAATTAACATCTAACCGGGTCACTGCCAAGGCATTTGGCTTTAGACAAACCCAATACCCGAATGTCATTTTATAGAATATATTAACAATTGACTTAAAAAAACTAACCAACTTTAGGAGGTTTAATCATCATGGCTGAAATTTTTGAAGGTTTTCGTCCCGGGGTATCCGGATGGCTTTTCATGTGGGCGCTCTTGATTACCGGAGCTTTTATGGTAGCGATTGCTATTGAAAGAGGCTACTACATCTGGGTGAGATCAAGCATCAACTCCGGTAAGTTCATGTCGAAAATCAGAGGACTGGTCGAAGCGGGTAAATATGAAAATGCTTTGGAACTCTGTGACCGCGTGCACAACAAAGCTCTACCAAGAGTAGTGAGCGCCGGACTTCGTCAGATGACCCGCGAGGGTGCAAGTACCGATTTTAGAGCCATCCAGAATTCCGTTGACGAAGGCACCCTGGAAGTGATTCCAAAATTGCAGGCAAGAACCGGATTTCTGGCAATGATTGGAAACGTTGCAACTTTAATCGGATTGATGGGCACGATTTACGGTTTGATTATCGCCTTTAATGCTGTTTCACATGCAGGTTATGACGCCGCGCAAAAGTCAGCATTTTTGGCTGCCGGTATTTCCACCGCAATGAACACAACGTTGATGGGACTCGCCATCGCTGTTCCGGCGATTTTGATTTATACATTCATCAACAACAAAACCGCTAAAATCATCGATGAAATTGACGAGCACACTGTCAAGCTTATTAACCTCTTAACCGGAAACCGGTAATGATGGCATATAGACCTTCATTTCGTCGCTCGCGCGAAAACGAAAGCATAGAGCCCAATATGACACCCATCATGAATTTGATGGTGGTGTTGATACCTTTGCTGCTTTCTTCAGCACAGTTGATAAAGATCAGTGTCATTGAGCTTAATTTGCCGCCTGCTGCTGGTGCGCAAATGGATAAGCCCAAGGAGAAACAACTGAAACTTAATTTAGCGGTGACCATTACCGACCAAGGGTTTTATATTTCGAGTTCGTCCGCGGTTATGCAGAAGAAGAAAAAGGGACCTTCGATCCCGAAAGTGAACGGCGAATACGATTACGATCTCTTAGCCAAAACACTTTATTCAATTAAGAAGAAAGCCACCGGGCGCTTTAAGGATACCAACGCCATCGTTATCCAGGCTGAACCGAAAGTAGATTACCAGACTTTGGTTAGCACCATGGATGCTACCCGTTCAATTAAAGTGGACAATAACCGCGTCTTGTTGTTCCCGGAAGTGTCGATCAGCGCTTTAATTCTATAGAATATTTTGGATAATTCAAACACGGAAAAATTCAATATGGAGATAAAATGGCCTACATACCATCGCGAATAAAGAGGCATAAGACTTCAGTGGAAGGAAAGCTGAATCTCACATCCATGATGGATATGTTTACAATCATACTAGTTTTTCTTCTGAAAACCTATGCCACGGAAGGCCATCTCATTCAACCGACTGAATCTCTTACGCTCCCCAAGTCGACGATCCAAACACCCTCGGAAACGGCTCTGGATTTGGTCGTTTCCAAAGAAATGGTCATGCTAAACGATAAACCGATTGTTGACCTGAAATCTGTAAAACAAGGGAAGGGATACATTATTCAGTCCCTGCGAGACGAGCTTTTGTTTCACGCGCAGGAAGCCAGGAAAATGGAAGTGCAGTACGGCGTGCCATTTTCAGGTAAAGTTACCATCCAGGGCGATAAAGATATGGAATATAAAGACCTGGTAAAAGTGATGGCGACCTGTGGCGCTTCGGAATATCCGAACATGAGGTTGGTTGTTTACCAGAAGGAAGGATAGGTTCTCATCTTCCCGCGGAAGCCGGGATGAGGGCACATTGTTATTTGGACTAAACACGGAAGTTAACAAAAGGACCAGAAAAAATTATGGAAATGCAAGACCACAAAATTATGGATACGCAAGACCACGATCCAAGAGAAGACGACTTTGACGACAGCATAGTCGACGATGTTATTGATTCCGATGCAATGGAAGTGCCAGCGGAATTTCGCTTGGGTTTTTGGGACTCTATGGACAAGCGCTTTATTTCCGTTTTAATCGGTTCAATTGTTTTTCACATTACATTTGTCACATACTTCTTATTGAATCCACTGCCGGAAGAGCAGGCAATGATGAGAGTTGCGAAGATTCAAGCACAGTTGGCAAAAAGGATATATGAACGTGAGCTGGAATTAGAAGCCACGCGAGCCAAACTTGCGATGAACCAGCCGCAGGGCGATAAACCAAAGCCCGAGGCAAAAAAACCAAAAACAGACAAACCAAAAACAGACAAACCTAAATCGGATAAAACCGCGGTTAAAAAAGGCACGAAGACAAAAAAGGCCAAATCGCCACCCCGCAAGTCACGGCAGCAACGCCGGGGTTCACGCGGAAAATCCCGCCAGCAGATTGCTAATGCAGTCAGCTCGAAAGGTGTTCTGGCGCTTTTAACCAGTTCCAGCACCGTGGCCAGGGGCAGCGAAGTTGCAGACATTTTAACCGGAAAGAATCATCTCCAGAAAGATCTGGATAAAGCCATCTCCGGTTTGTCGGGACTTCGAACCGGCACTAGTGGGACGACCAAAGCAACCAATGTGAAAGGCGGTCGTTCACAGGGTGGCGGCGGCATCGATGATCTCGTCTCCGATTTAAGTGATACCGACGGCGGCTCTTTTGAGCGCACGGGTGATTTGGTTTCTGTCGGCGAGTCCACCCTGGTTGGCGGCGGCGATGGCAACGGGATTGTCGGACGCAATCAGGATGACGTTCAGGGGATGATTCTCAAGCACAACAATGCGGTGCAGTATTGTTACCAAAGAGAACTGAAAAGGAATCCGAACATAAAAGGCAAGCTGGTCGTGCGCTTTAGAATTACTCCGCAAGGAACAGTGAAAGACGTCGAAGTCATCTCGTCCACTTTAAATAATCGAAAAGTGGAGAGATGCGTCAGCAACAGAATTCGCCGCTGGAGTGATTTCGGGGCGATTGATGCGTCTTACGGGGATACCACGGTTCGCCAGGCCTATGCCTTCGGGTATTAAAAATTGCGTGTAATGCAAATGTCTCATTTGCACACGCTCAATTGAGGACAATTAAGTTCCGGCTCTTCCGATTGTGCTGACCTGGATGGGACCGGTCTGCGACATCGGCGTATTTTATTTCGCTCAACAAACCACCGAATGTTATTGGCGAAAAGTTTACTCCGCAAGGATACGCTTTACACCCCAATTATCCAAATCCATTTAATCCGGCTACGACTATTCAGTTTGCTATTGGCAAGCAGTCAATGGTAAAACTCAAAGTTTTTGATATTTTAGGGAAAGAGGTTGCCACTTTAGTGAACCAGGAGCTTATCCCCGGAACCCACAAAGTAATTTTTGAGGCAAACGATCTGCCAAGCGGTTTTTATTTCTATCGTCTTGAGACAGATGGATTTGCAAAGACGAGGGGGCTGACGTTGTTGAAGTAAGAATTGGCTAAATTGGGTATAAATTTGAACCGTTTAAGTCGTGGAACTTTGGCGGTTTTTTTGTGTTTGTTTTTCGACAGTCGTCATCAAAAGGTTTGGAAATGATGACATAAATGTTGACAATAAGCACACAATGTACTATAATAACGTGAGTTCGATATAAGGTTTTGGGAAAATAGTTATCATAA
>JADFPY010000245.1 GCA_022562085.1 candidate division KSB1 bacterium
TTTCGAATTTGAGCTGATAAATATAGATCCCGGAACTCACTTTCGCTCCTCCTTTGTCCGTCCCATCCCACCTGATTTCATAGGATCCGGGAACATGGTCCTTATCAACCAATGTTTGAACTTCCCTCCCGAGCAGGTCATAAACCTTGAGGATCGCTCTTGCGGTTTTAAGCCCGGATCCAGGAAGTTGATATTGAATGACTGTTGCCGGGTTGAATGGATTTGGAAAATTTTGTGCCAAAACAAAGGACTCAGGACTGTTTGATTCGGGGCCTTGAAATTCGACTGAAGTAATTTCATCAAAAGTCTGTGCTGAATTTTCAATTGCTAAGTCATTGATTTCGGTCGTTGTAAAATCACTTTCCTGGCCCGGTGTAATGGAGCCGGGGAATAGAATCGTCAATCCCAATGGAGCAGCTCCCTCGACATCACTCCCCGTAATAACGATACCGGTATTTCCATAGGAATTAGAATCGGCTGAATCCTCATAGAAAAGTAACTGACTATCGCCGAGTTCCGGGATTTTGAAATTATAAACACAGTTTCCTTGAGGGCCGGTCAACAATATTCTGTTTATACCCTCCGGGAATAAAACAACACTGCTATCTATGATTTCGGGGACTCCATCAATAGCAATATTTGAATTGTTGACATTAAAAAGCGACATACCGTTAGCGTTCGAGTTTAGATTAAACGACTGTTGCACTTTAGTTATCGTAACGCTAAGAGGCAATGAATCAGGAATGACAAAATCAGCCAGGATCTCGACAGAATAACCATAATAATTAACAGGAATTACTATGTCGGAAAAGACCGGCACACCAAACAACTCAATATTCATGATTAATTCTCTGACAACCCGAACTTTCCCGTCTTTATATTTTACTCCGGTACTTATAAAATTATCCGTCTCGTTTACCGACAATTTTCCTATAACAGGTATAGTCAAATCGATCAATATTTCTTGTTTTTCTAAAATATCAACTCCTGTACCCCCGCCACTGGGTTGAATCGAAATTGAATTGGGAAAACCATTCGCCGCATTGGCAATAACATATGCCTGGCCTGAAATGGTGTCGGCGGCTGTCTCACTTGGAGGTAAAGTATAATCTACATAATCAGTTGTATTCAAAGGTGGAGCCCCGGTCGGTATGCGATAAGCATAGACCCAGGCCTCACCGTCCCCGCTAATCCTGGTTTCACAGCGGCCAGAAGATTGTGAGCTTGAATTATCTATCCAGCTCTTGGGCGCTCTATCGCCGGTGTCCCTGGCCATAAACACGATTTCGTCATCATCGTCTAATCCAATCTCAGTATCAGTCCCCAGCAAACTCCCTGAGGTGTCCCTCTCGTCAATTTGAAAGGGAATGATCCCCCAGATTCCTGTTGTAGAGTCATATGCGAATAAAAAGATTTCATCAACCGGAACACCTGAAAAGCCTGAGTATTCCACGCCAAGGACGGTTACCTGGTCAAAAGGTCTATTTAATGTCTTCTTTTGAGCATTAACATGGTGAGTATTTAAAACTAATATTAAAGAGAGGAAAACAGGCAACGCGGCATAACATTTAAGGTTTCGCATTTAGACTTCCCTTCGAATAATCGTGGAGTGACGTTAAATTAGCCCAAGAAGATGCGAAAGCTTATTTGAAATTCTTGATCGCAGTTTCGACATCGTCTTCGGTATCAAAAATTGTGACGAGCTTGGTGATCATGAACAGGCTTTGAACTTTTTCTGTGACGGCGGCTAATTTCATTTCCCCGCCTGCATTTTTGATGGTTGTCATTGAACCTATCAGGATGCCCAAACCGGAACTGTTCATCCATTTTACTTTACTTAAATCAATCACGACTTTAGTGACCTTATTTCCGGATAACTCCTTGACCTTTTCGTGAACTGCCATGGTTTCAGGCCCCCCCATTAATTTACCCTTGAGAGCGAGCACAACGACATCACCATGTTTCTGTTCCTTAATTTGCATAATTTAATCCTCCTAACTCAGGGTGCAATATTCTTATCCGCAAAATTAAAGCAAATGTAACATTTTTTTGTACCGATGTCAATATTTTTTTATTTGATAATTTTTTAAAAATGTCGATAATTTTATTAGGGTTAGTGAAGGTGGTAAAAAGGAGTAAAATCACAATGAAAACAAGGATGGTTTTCTATATAAGTATTTTGTTGTTGAGTCATGCTACGTTTCTGAGTGCGCAATTTAATAATAGCGAATTTGGAATCGGACTTTTAGTAGGCGGCTCAAAACTGCAAGGTGATGTCGAAAATACAAATATGGGGCTGACGGGCGGACTCATGCTTAAGTACGTCCCAACATCTCGTTTGGCTTTGACCGCCCTGGCAGCTTATGGCCAGATGACTACTGGTCTGAATGCAATTAAAACGGACTTATTAAGTACTTCATTGTTGGCAAGCTTGTTTATCTTACCCAACAATAACATCAGGCCGTTTTTGTCTATTGGATTGTCAAGATTTCATTATTCAACCAAAAAAGGAAATGGTCAACAACTCTATCGGAATAACGGCTCCCCTATTTCAGCGTGGAAAGGCGCCTTGCAATTTGGAGTAGGAGTTGAGCTATTCACTGGAAAACGCTGGGCGATCAACACTATGGGTAATTATAACATCACGCGCGTTGATGAGTTAGACGCTATAACGGGAGGCGCCTCTGACGGATTTTTTCATGGTTTCATTGGGTTGGTTCATTATTTCAAAACGGGTAAAGACACTGAGGACGAGAAACTTAGCCTCAGAAATTATCAACAAACAGCCCCTATTGAAGAAAAAAGTATGCCCGAATCCAATTTAAACTCAACCGCACAGAATGCACCTTCAGATCAATTTGCAAACGGGATCTATTTTGAACGTGGGTCAGCAAACTTATTAGCAAAATCCAGACATCAGCTTCATGAAATTTATCGATATTTAGATACCCATCCGGATGAGGAACTGGAACTTCTGGGTGTAACTGGAGCAAACCAATCGGAGAATAAATTAATTTTAGAACGGGCCAATGCCGTCAAGGCATATTTAGTTAATTTGGGAATTAAGTCTGAAAAAATTATAATTAAGGCGAATTAAAATAAATGGCTTGGCAATGACAAGTCTAAGCCAAATTAATTAGAGTTTGTTTTCCTCCTCCCTCAAAGCCGCCGGCCATATTGGTTGACGGCTTTATTAATTTACCCATCCAACTTTTCCGAAACTTTTTTTATCACAAGATAATCCGTTGACAAACCTGGTTTAATTATTTAAATTCCCAGTCAATCCAATAATTTGCTATTTTGATTTTCAAGAGGGACATTTATGAACTCGAATTTACGGCAAGACAATCCTCGAATTCGCTGGTGGCCGGCGACGATCATTCTTTTACTCGACATCGGAATTGTTGGATGGCTTTGGGTATTCTTTAGCGGGATTCGCCAGGAAAGGATGCTTGGTACACTTATCGCACAAGTCGTTACCCTGCTTTTGTTAGCCATTTGGTTGTTATTTGGGTCCCGTTTGCGTTGGAAAATTCGCTTGACAACCTTTGCCGGTTTAGCGATGTCATTAACTTTATTTTTCTTTTTATTTCCCTTCAAAGAATTTACCGGAGATCTGGTCCCCACTTTCGGGTGGCGTTGGGCTGAAAAATCTTATCAAACTGAAACCGTAGATTTAAACAGCAAATCGGAAACGGATAAACTTCTTACCGCAGCCGTTTTCAGCTACCCGCAATTTCTTGGGCCTGAACGGAATGGCAAAACTAGAGGAACCCGGTTAGACACTGATTGGAGCGCCCAGCCGCCGAAACAACTTTGGAAGCAGCCGATTGGAGAGGGGGCTTCCTCGTTTGCCATCTCAGGGAATTTCGCCGTCACCCAGGAACAGCGAGCTGATGACGAAATGGTTGTTTGCTATGATTTAAAATCGGGTAAAACTCGCTGGCAGCACAGTGACAAAGCGCGCTTTGATTCCGTTGCCTTTGTTGGCGGTATCGGTCCTAAAGCAACCCCAACAATTTCGGGAAATCGCGTTTACACTTTAGGCGCAACGGGTATTCTCAATTGTATGAACTTAAAAGACGGCAAACTCATTTGGAGCAAGAATATTCTTAACGAAAATAATGCCGTAGTTATAGAATGGGGGATGACGGGCTCTCCTCTGCTTCTGGATAGTTTGGTAGTGGTAAGCGCCGGCGGAACGGACGGTCGGTCACTCGTGGCTTATCATAGAAATAGTGGTGAACAAATCTGGTCAGCAGGAAATGATCGGGCCGGTTATAGTTCACCCCTAATTGCCACGATTGCCGGAGTTCGTCAAATTCTCATTTTTAATTGGGAATACGTTGCCGCTCATAATCCAAAGACCGGTAAAATTTTGTGGAAATTTCCCTGGACCGGTGACACCCAAAGAGTGGCCCAGCCGGTCGTGCTACCGGAAGACAGGGTTTTTATAACAACCGGATACGGGGTCGGAAGCAAACTGATAAAAATTAACCAGGATACCAACGGCAACCTGTCTCCCGTTCTTTTGTGGGAAAGCAACCGTATGAAAGCCAAATTCTCCAATGTCATTGCAGTTGGTGAATTTATTTATGGCCTGGACGATGGTATTTTGGCCTGCATTGATTTACAAGAAGGCAAGCGTCAATGGAAAAGGGGCCGTTACGGTCACGGTCAAATGATACTGGTAGATAACTTACTTCTCATTACAACTGAAAAAGGAGATGTAGTTTTAGTGGAACCCAACCCCGAACAACACAAAGAACTCGCACGCTTTTCTGCAATCAAAGGCAAGACCTGGAACAACCCGGCACTCGCGGGACCGTACTTGCTGGTTCGCAACGGTCAGGAAGCGGCGTGTTATGAGCTGCCGGTTTTAAACTAATCTTTGGGAGAAGATGACATGAATTCAAAAACCACTTACAACATAAATTTGGACACCAAGTTCGGCACCTCCCAGCTTATCGATATCCCAGGGGTGGTAGCTGCTTGCAAAGAGAAATGGTTCAACCAAACTCTATGTCAAGTGAATGACTCGGTGGTTCGCCTGGGCATACTCGAAGGTGAGTTTCATTGGCACAAACATGATAAAGAAGACGAATTCTTTTTGGTTTTGGAGGGTAAGCTTCTAATTGATTTAGAAGGTGAAACCGTTGAGCTTGGCCCGCAGCAGGCGTACACCGTTCCGCATGGTGTGCTTCACTGCACCCGGGCACCGGAAAAAACCGTGGTTCTGATGATTGAAAAAAACACTGTCGAACCCACTGGGGATTGAAGTACTAGGAATAATTAGCTACGATACTCTGGAACTTAAATGTTATTAAAGGAACTAATCCAATACATATCGAATCAAGATTATAGATATGGAATTTATGTTGAATTAACGGGCATAGTCATTGAAATAATACTGTTGAGCATTTTTGTCCCAATTGTGCTCAAGATTTTAAAAAATAAAAAGCAAAGACCTCTTAAGTTACTTGCCGGCATACAAGTAACCGAACTTATTAACACGATCCTAGATCAAATTTTAGAAATTTTTGGCATAACCGATTATTTTGATTACCAAATAAAGCAAATAGAAAAGGGAAAGGTTGATCATGATATCTACATTCAACATGCAATATATGGATATCTAGTTCAAAAGCTGAAGTTAGCACGAACCCTACTAACAGAAACAATTAATCAGAAAAGAGATATTGAATGTTCAAGAATCGTCGATTATAAAGAAAAATTGCAATCAACTATTGCTTACATCGAATCCGCTACAAATACGTATTCTGTGTTAGACGAATGGACGACAACAGTTTTGGTATTGAAATCATTTCAGAAAGCGTTTAATCAAAAAATTTATCGAGTGAAAACGATGCACGAAGCACATCTTAAGGAATATATAGTCGACTTTTCCAGCCTCACTCTCAAATTTACATATTTTCTAGAAAGTGTCTTCAAAAAATTCAGACCAATTTTGGATGAAATGGACATGGAACAGCGCTTTTCTGAAATGGGGTACTCTAAAAAACGAGCCCCCAAAGCCGTGAAACTAATGAAACACTACCATAAGAAATACAAAAAAAGAAATCCCAAAAGTAAGAAAGGGTTGTTCTGGCCAAGTACTGAGGAAGAGTCCGAATAAAAATGCTACATACTTATTAGATCCAATGCCTCGACCCCAACTACAACTCCCAAAATATTTTACGTTTTCAACTGAAATTCCCGTGCAGGTGACCGATATAAATTATGCCGGCCATCTTGGCAACGACAACGTTCTATCTTTCATTAATGAAGCAAGAGTTCGTTTCTTGAAGCAATTTGGATTCACAGAACTCAACGTGGACGGTGCGGGCACAATTATGGTGCATGCAACGATCATTTATAAAGCAGAAGCCTTCCACGGCGATATTTTAAAAATAGAAGTCGCACCGGGCAACTTTCACAAATTGGGATGCGACTTTTTTTACAAACTCACAAATGCAGAAACCGGCAAAGAAGTCGCCCGGGCCAAGACCGGCTTGATTTTCTTTGATTATGAAAAGCAGAAGATGGTCTCGATGCCGAAAAAATTCAAGGAACACTGCCACCCTTGAAATACTCATTTAACCGCGGATTCATGCAAAAATATCGATACAGAAACACATCACAAGCCTTAATTTTTTAAATTAGGAAACCTATGCCAAAATTTAAATCCTCGATTATTCTTATAATCGCCTGTGTTTATTTGCATCCTATTTCTTTAGTTGCACAAAATATCCAAAGTAAAATCGATTCCATCCAAGTAGAAATTGAAAAGATTCGCGGAGCCAAATTTAAACACCCAGTTAAAGTTACTAATCAATCGCTTGCAGATTTTGGCGAGTACCTTGACAAAATGCTGGAAAAACAATTCTCAGATAATCTTGGCAAGAACTACGGAAAAGTTGTCCGCAAACTCGGCCTTTACCGGGGACCGGAAATTAAAGATTTCAAATCTTTGGCTAAGACAGTGATGCAGAGCCAGGCGGCGGCTTACTACGATCCGGCCACCAATACGTTTTATGTGGTCATGCAGGACCTGCCGGAATCTGC
>JADFPY010000246.1 GCA_022562085.1 candidate division KSB1 bacterium
GAAAATCCTTACAAAGTGCCCATGCGCATTTATCCGGCGGTGCACTACACTATGGGGGGCCTCTGGGTGGATTACAATTTGATGAGCACCATTCCCGGACTCTATGTTTTAGGGGAAGCGAATTTCTCCGACCACGGCGCAAACCGGCTTGGCGCCAGCGCTTTGATGCAAGGACTGGCCGACGGCTATTTTGTTCTTCCTTATACGATTGGTGATTATCTGGCAACTATCGGCACGAAGGGTACGACGACCGATACTCCCGAATTCAAAGAAACCGAAGCAGCCGTTCAAACTCAGGTCAACAAGCTTGTTTCCATTAAGGGCAAGAAAACCGTGAATGAATTTCATCGCGAGCTGGGGCTCACCATCTGGGAATACGTCGGCATGGCAAGAAACAAAGAGGGGCTCGAAAAAGCCCTGCAGGAAATCCCAAAACTGCAGGAAGAATTCTGGCAGAACCTGCTCATTCCGGAAGATCCGGCAAACTTGAATAAAAATCTGGAATTTGCCGGACGCGTTGCCGACTACTTCGAGCTTGCGGAGCTGCAGGCCAGAGATGCCTTGCACCGCGAGGAATCGTGCGGCGGTCATTTCAGGGAAGAGCACCAAACTCCGGAAGGCGAAGCCAAACGCGACGATGATAATTTTGCTTATGCCGCAGCTTGGGAGTACGCCCCTTCGGACGGTGAGCCGACTCTGCATAAAGAGCCGCTGCGCTTTGAAAACGTGAAATTGACGCAGAGAAGTTATAAATAAAAACGGAGAGCGAAGAGCGGGAAGCGCCTGCCAGTCAGATAAATGGATTGCAAATAGTTAAATCTTGAATCTTTTCTTGATGTTGTAAATCTTCAGTATATAAAATCCTACATTTAGACTGGAGCGCTGCTGAGATGATTAGAGAATCGTAGAATGAGAATTGCCAACGCTCCAAGATATCTAATGACCGTAAATAAAGGTCAATGTTTGAGTAGATTTCACATAATGGGGAAAGAACTGAATTCAGATATTTTTCACAGTCAGGTATGGAAAGAGGCACAACAAACTTTCGGGTTGCAACATTCAAGAATTCCTGTATAACTTGATAGCTTACGCAACCCGTGTGATTTGCAAGTGCAGATTTGATTAAGTTGTTCGCTTTATCCTGTTTCTTGGAGTCAGTAGAATCAAAAGCATAAACAAATATATTCGTATCGAGAAAATATTTATCGCTCATTCATTTCATCCCGACTAAATAATTTACCGGGTTTGGCGTAGTTAAATGATTTCATAAGGAGATCGTAATCAGTTAACCTGAAATCGGCGCTTATATATTGCTTGAGCCATTGCCGGAACGCTGCATTAAGGGTGGTATGCTCTCGGTTGGCTTTTTCGCGGGCTTTGCGAATCTGTTCTTCTTCAGCGCTTAGAGTTATATTTTTTAACATATCAACACCCAGTTTAGAATAAATATGTGCACACTACTTTCGTGTACATGAATATCATACTTTTGTATTAAAAAATCAACTCTTTTCTTTAAAAAAAATGGTCGGTAATTTTAGAAAGACATTTAGACCCCCAACTAAACAGGAAAATAGCAAAATGAAATTAAACCTAAAAATCTGGCGCCAGGAAAACGCACAAAGCAAAGGCAGGATGGTTCCTTACACGCTGGAAAACGTTTCACACCACATGTCCTTTTTGGAAATGCTTGACGTTCTCAACGAAGACCTCATTAAAAAAGGCGCGCGCGCGGGTGCCCCGGACATGAAATATGAAACTTGTGTGGCACGTGGCTTTAGCCCGTGCCTAACTGCGGATCCTAAGGAGCAATGCAGGTGCCTAACGAGGCAAATTCAGCCGACGCGCTTCTCGTGCGCGATTTCTAATTTCGGGGGAATGCGCGACTTCGTGCAGAAGAGCAGATTTTGGTGCTTTTCAAGAGTCTTGTTTCAAGCGCGCCTGATTTCCTGGTCTTTTTAAGAGAAGTGTATGAAAAATATAATTTCAAAAAGTATTTCTCATTTTCATATTTGTGATTACAACTACAAATTAAAGCTGGTCTCAAGAATCTAAAAATAATACCATGGTAATTACAGAAAGAAAAGTGGTATTTTATACAATTTCGCAAGTTGAATATGATTCTCTGGTTAAAAAAGAAGACTCTGAAATCAATGAGATGCTTTCGGACTTCGATTATTATAGAAAGCCACTTGTTCTTAATTCAAGAAAAGACCATAAGGCCCCCACTTCAAAATTAGTGTTTCTTGATTTTTCCTTTGAAAGACAAAGTTTTTGTTTTAAATTGATTAATTGACTTAAGAAGCGGTAATGATTACAAACATTGATTGAAAACATTTTCAAATCATTTTATCTCAACAGGATAGCAGTTCTGGCTGTATTAACAGTAACGAGCTGTGAAAAACTCCCCACGGAAGTGGCCGGGCCGGCCCCGTCTTTCATCCGTGGCATCACTTTGGCGGACTGGACTGCCGACGGCTATGCATCGGAGTCATCTCGCAAGGTAATTCTCGCTCTAAGATCGGCGGGTGCGAGTCACATGGCCATTTTGGTAACCGGGTATCAGGCCACGAGGTCCTCCAACAAAGTGTTTGTTGACCCATCGAGAACGCCGACACAAGCAGCAGTTGCGCAGGCCATCGACTGGGCACAAGCCAGCGGCTTGCAAGTTGTATTGAAGCCGCAGATACTTTCCAATGATGGCGGCTGGCCCGGTCAGTTGCAGCCCTCCGAGCCGGAAGCGTGGTTTAGTTCTTATATCGATTTTGTGCTACCTCTGGCCCATTTGGCTGAATCGGTCGGCGCGATTCAATTCATCGTTGGCACGGAGCTTGGCAAAACCATCCAGCAGAAAGAACTTTGGCAGGAAACCATTGACAGGATCAAGTCTGTCTATAATGGCCAACTTACATACGCCGCGTCTTGGGATGAAGTCGACAAGGTGCCATTTTGGAATGAACTGGATGTTGTCGGCGTAGATTTCTACTTTCCCGTCGCGAACAGAAAAAATCCAAATCAGCTTGAAATCCTTGCCGCGTGGCAACCCTGGTTGCAAACCGTGGAATTACTGCACAAACAGACAGGGCGCGACATCCTGTTCACGGAGATCGGCTACCGCAGCATCGACGGCGCCGGCATGAAGCCCTATCAATTCAATAATCCGGGTACGGTAGATTTACAGGAACAGGCAGACCTTTATTGGGCGGCCTTGCAAAGCACCGTAGACATTCCGTGGCTCAAAGGAATGTATTGGTGGAACTGGCTTGCGGACGGCTCAGGTGGGGAAGCCAACCGCGACTACACACCTTTTGGAAAACCGGCGGAATCTGTTTTGACGAAGTCATGGAATCGTGAATAATGCGCGTCACCACCTGTGGGGTTATCTTCGTGATTCTCACCTTTGTGCCGATGTCGGCAAAGGCGCTGCCCGGGTCCGCTGACACCAGTTTGGTGCCATCCCTAAAATCCGGCGCAATCGAGGCCGGATTTTCGGGATCGCTAAATGTTGTTGAAGGCATCTCGAACGCATCCGCTGCCGTTCGGGGCGGCACATTTTTTGGCTTGCTTAACGGATTGGCAGGAGCAGAGTTGGAAGTTGCCTATTCGCAGGTCAATTCACTTGATGTAATCGACCTGCAGGGATTCCTCACCTGGCAAAGGAAATTGGGGAAAAGTGCTGTTTATCCATTTGTTGCCGTGGGCGGGGGATTGCGTCAGGAATTTATTGGCAGTTTTCAATTGTCCCGATATCCGATTGGCTTTGGCGCGGGTTTGCGTACCTTGATAACGCAAAGCTCGGCTATACGGGTTGAGTACAAGCTGAAGCGAATTCTGAACGACCCGGTTTCGAATTTCACTGAGCACCAGGTTCGTTTTGGGATTTCGATCATATTTAGAAATTCACGAAATTCCAAGTGACGATTGTGAATAACATATAGGCTTTATGAGTGGGTGTAATGGCTGTTTTGTACAAAATTATTGTTGTTGGAAGGATGGAAGAATTTTTAAATCATATTAGTGGAGAAAAACTGTGAAGAGACTAACGTTAATCCTTGCGTGTATTTTGTCCATGATATCTGCCGCGCAGTCGCAGCAGGATCTGTCGCAGTTTCTTAACAGGACGAATGCCTTCCTTAAGACCCATGTACACAACCGTCTGGTGTCCTACGGTGAGATTAAAAAGGACCCGAAGCAGCTTATTGAACTGGTAAAATTGTTGGAAAATTTTGATGTAAGCAAGTTGTCGGATGCGAATTCTGAAAAGGCATTCTGGATCAATGCTTACAATATCCTGGTTATCAATTCCGTGGTAGCGAACTCGCCTATTGCGTCGCCGATGGATGTTGCCGGTTTTTTTGACAGGCGAAAACATCAAGCCGCCGGAGAAAAGCTGACCATGAACGACATCGAAAATATCAAGCTGCGTGAAAAGTTCCATGATGCCCGAATCCATTTTGCACTGGTGTGTGCCGCTTTGAGTTGTCCGCCCATCATCAACGAAGCCTACCTCCCAGAGACGCTTGACGAACAATTGGAGCAGAGAACCAGGGCCAACCTGAACGATGACAATTTCACCCGCGTGGACATGGACGAGAAAAAAGTCTACTTATCTGAAATTTTCAAATGGTATAAGGAAGATTTTGGCAGCTCTCTGCAGTTCGTGAATCAATATAGAACGCAAGCCATTCCGGAAGACTATTCCGTCGATTACTACACTTACGACTGGCGCCTGAATGAAAGTAAAGAGGTCAGGACAGGACAATTCCTGATTGAAAGTGACAATTTGCAGGCCTACACGCCTTCAACACTGCTCAGGCCCGGTGAAGTCGAAGTTAAAACTTTTAACAATCTCTACACCCAGACCGCTTTCTATAATGCGGACGGCGATAAGGTTGATTTAAACACGCGGTCCACTTTTTTTACAAATATCACCAGCTTCCTGATTGGCGCAATACCTAATATCAACCTGGGCTTGGATGTTTATTTCAAATCCGTCCGTAACGCTGGCGAGTCCAGTTCACCGCTGTCGGTGTTTAGGTTTTCCTCAGGTAACAACTCACGAACGGCCCTGACTTCATTTGCACCCAAGATAAAAGTGTCACCATTTTCCGGGTTGCGAAATTTGTCTTTGCAAACATTGATCCTGATTCCCCTGGCTTCCGATCTTGATGAGAATCCTTTCCTCGATCACGACGCTGTTCAATGGTGGACACAGTTGTTTTATGACAAAATGTTGTCGAGCAAATTTTTGGTTTATCTCGAAAATGGCTGGCTCCTCCGTTTCGAGAGTGAGGAAACGGTTGTTACCTCGCCACTAAAGGTAATTGGCAACTACTATCCTTCCGACAAATGGACCGTTTATCTGCCAACAGAGTTGATGCCTACCTGGGATGGCTCTTCCTGGTCTAGTTATTTTTTTCAGGCCGGATTGGGTTTGAAATACCAGCTCACCACCAATCTCGAAGTCGAGATTCTTGCCACCAAGTTCTTCAAGGGTAAGGATGCCGGCGCAGGAGTGACATATAACATTGGCTTTCGGATAATCAAATAGATTCGGGTCGAGATGAGTAACGGAAACCGGGGCATAGGATGAAGTCAATAATCGAGCTGCTATTACTGCTTGCATGTCTGAACACAGCCTGGACGCAGGAAAGAATCACTGATATCAGGTTCCCAAATCTCCGCAAGACCGATCCCGATTATCTGCAGAAATTTCTAATTGTCAAGACAGGAGCATTTTCGGACTCTGCGCAGATCCAGCACGATGTCCAAATGCTGAGAAATCTGCAACTTTTCTCTGATGTGTCCTACTCACTGAGAGACACAACAGGTGGTCAGGTTCTTACATTTCACTGCCAAGAATTGGCTACGCTGCTGCCAATAGGGAATTTTGGTGGTGTTAGGGGTAATTTTTGGTTTCAGGTTGGAGCCCATGATTTCAACTGGTTGGGTCAGGGCAATACCTTGGGTGGGTACTATCGCTATTACGATCGCCATTCGTTTGAGGGTTATTTAAAATTTCCCCATATAAACGGCACGCGCTGGGGGATTTCTTTGAGCGGAAATCGATTGGCTACCATCGAACCGGCCCTAATCGAGAGCCAATATGTCAGCTTCAATACGGACCGATGGTCGGCGATCGCCTTGGGCCGATATGCATTATCTCAACATCTTTGGCTGGAGTTCGGAGGTGGCTATATCTATGAGCGGTATGAAAAAAACCTGAATAGGAGCGAAGCAAATGCCCCCGGTCCGGAACTTGCAGAGTTCAATAAATATCTTCTGAAGTCGGTTTTCACAGTTGACAGGGTTGACTATTTCTTCCAATATTTGTCCGGATTTTCAAATGAGCTCACTGTCGAAACGGTCCTGACAAAGGGCGAGGATGACGCATTCTGGAAAATACTAAACATAGGCAAGTATTACGCACGACTGGGTGAGCGGGGCAACACCGCGTTTCGGTTTCGAAGCGGATTGTCGCAAAACAAAGACTCGCCGTTTGTGCCGTTCGTTTTAGATAATTATATCACCGTGCGCGGGTCAGGGAACAGGGTATCGCGCGGGACCGCCGAATTTACCGTCAATGCGGAATATCGCCACAGCCTCCTGGAAAAGAAGTGGGGCGCCATCCAGGGGGTTGGTTTTCTCGATTGGTCAACATGGCGGCCGGCCGGGGGATCATTCTCGGGAATGTTTGATAAAGAAAACAATGTCACGTTTGCTGGAGTCGGCATGCGCGTTTATTTTCGCCGGATTTACAATCTCGTCCTGCGCGTCGACTATGGCATCAGCGTGACAGATACTGAGCAGCAAGGGATTGTTTTCGGCACCGGCCACTATTTCTGATAGCTTTCGCGACCCACCATATTGCCGCACGCGTGCCCTTGACATGAATGAAAGAAACTTGTGTGGAACGTGGCTTTAGACCATGCTTAACACAACATAGCCTAACAAAGCAAATTCATCCGACGCGCTTCTCGTGCCCGATTTCTAATTTCGTGGGAATGCGAGACTTTCTGCCCCATCGAAGTTCCGCGTCAAGCTCGTGCCTGATTTGCGTCGTTAA
>JADFPY010000247.1 GCA_022562085.1 candidate division KSB1 bacterium
GCTAATGTTGTTTTCCCGCACTGGCGGGCCCCTAAAAGAGCGACAACGGGAAATACTTTAAGCAGTTGCACTATCTCTTGAATATCTATCTCTCGTTTTATAAACATAAAACTCCATGAAACTTCAAATAGATAGTTTGATTTTTCATGGAGAAAATACGGTTTTTATTTTAAAAAAACAAGAAAAAATTAATCAATCAGGTTTTTTCAACACACTGTATATAAAGACTAAAAAGAAGCTCTTTTTATTTCAAACAAAAAGGAGTTTCTTGCTATTTATCACACTTGACAAAAATTGCTTTAATTCGTACCATTCAAGGAAATAAAGCCGGTATAAAAGATGCAATGCTACAACTGTCAAACCACGATTGAGCTTGAAAGGAAACCGGGGCGCAACGACACCTGCCCTAAATGCACGTCCTACCTGCACAGCTGTCGCAACTGTCGATTTCATGATCCTGCCGCCCACAACCAGTGCCGCGAGCCGCAAGCGGACTGGGTCAAAGAAAAAGAGATGGCTAATTTTTGCGACTACTTTGAAGCTGCCAGTGAAGTGACTTCCGGACCTTCTAAAAAGGACGAAGCGCTGAGGAAACTTGATGATTTATTTAAGAAGAAGTGACACATGTCAAATTACCACTTCTTTTGTTTTTGAAAAAAAGTCTTTGACTTTTATAAAAAGGATGGCTTATTTACTTGAGCTTACTCGACGCACACCTCGCCTACTTTACTAACTTTTGAAAATCTTTAAATAAATCAAATGGAGGAAGAACTATGAACCAAAAAGTTTATTTTGTGGTCTGTATTGTCTTTGCTTTTTTCCTACACGGGTGCTACACTTTAAATCAGGTTGGTACCCCAATAAGCGAACGCATTGACGTCATTAGTACAGATAACCCTCAAGTTGTAGAGCATTTTACGCGAACAAAAAAAATTCACCACTTCGTTTATGGCCTTGTAAGCCCCGATGATGCAGGTATAGAAAAACTGATATCGAATGAGGTTCAACTCAAGGGCGGTACACGTGCAGTGAACGTGAAAATTAAATACCAATCAACATTTGTTGATGGCCTCGTAAGTGCTTTAACTTTTGGTATCTATAATCCTTTTACGCTTGCAGTGGAAGGAGATATCGTAAAGTAATTGGATTTTGTTAATGAAACTAAAAATACTAAATGCATATGATAACACGCTGCAACCGCAGTTATAGGAGGTAGGCTGCTATGAGAAAAAGTAACGCTATGTTAGCATTTGTGGTAATACTCACCATAGCATTTTTACAGGGATGCTTTACTTTAAATCAGATTGGTTCGACTAGGGATTCGGGAATTGAGATGACCAATAGTGAAAATGCTTCCTCAATAAAAAACTTTACAAAGACTAAAAAGGTGAACCATTTCCTGTGGGGATTGGTGAGTCCTGCCGACCCTCAGGTCGAAAAACTAATCTCTGATGAAGTAAAAGCCAACAACGGCGCCCGTGCAGTGAATGTAAAATTGAAATATCAGCAAACTTTTGGAAATGGTTTTCTCACTCTGATTACGCTTGGTATTTATTCTCCTTTTACCTTGACTGTCAGCGGAGATGTCGTCAAGTAACTATTCAGCAACAAAGTTAGCCGCCGCAGGTTGGCGGTGGCTAATCCTTTATCACTTCAAATCGATTGAGCTTCAGATATTGCATACTTTTCAAAAAAAAGGAGTTTACTTATGAAGAGCAAAATGTTTTTCGGAATATCGACTGTTTTATTCTTAGCGTTATTCGGATCACCCCTGTTTGGCCAAAAGCTTCATGTCAATGACAGATGGGATGAGTGTTCGTTTCTACTTGATCCAGCGCTTACACAAGAAGCGTGGCACCAATTCACCGGAGAAGCTGGGCTTGTCACCTATTTTCGTCCACTAAATTCGGCAAAACCTTTAGGGGTGAAAAATTTTGAAATTGCGCTGCTTGATTGGGGCACGACGATTGATGATGCTGATGCTGCTTGGAATGATACATTTTCCCATCCCGATTCCACTCATACGCTTTTTGATGGTAATGCTCTGCTATTTCCGGGATTAATGTTTAGAATAGGCGTCACAAACCGGATAGATATCGGTGCTTATTTTACGAAGCAGCCCTCCGCCAATTACGGATTTTATGGTGGCCAGGTTCAATATAACTTCTTAAATGATTCAGAGAAGAATCTGGCAGCAGCAGTCAGATTTAGTTTTACCCAGATGTTTGGCCCGGAGGACTTGAATCAAAGTGTGTATGGATTGGATGTTCTCGCAAGCAAGGATGTTTTTAGGAGATTTTCACCCTATGCTGGCGTGTCAGGGTATTTGGCGCGCGCACAAGAAACCACGTCTAAGGTGAATCTTGAAAATGAAAATGTGTTTGGTTTACAAGGGATGGTAGGCATGGTTGTAAAAATTTCAGTACTCAGGATTGGCGGGGAAATAAATTTCGCGAATGTACTTGGATATTCCTTCAAGGTTGCGTTTGCTCACTAATGGCTATCACGGACGGGTGGTTGCTACATGAGAAAGAAATTGTGGAACCCGTGCCTCAGTGCAAGTACCTAACAAATCAAATTCAGCCGACGCGCCTCTCGTGCAGATATCCAAATTTAGGGAGATATGGGACTCTATGCATCTCCGTAGTTTTGCGTGAAGCGCGCGCCTGATTTGCGTCGTTATATCGCGACACGATGTCGCATAATTGATTGTTTGGTAAGGAATTATGTTCTTTGTCCAAACCTGATATGTTCCTATCAGACCCTAGGATGGCATGCTACCTTTGCGCTGATGAAGGGGTGTGAAGCCCATCCGACAATGTACCGAATTGGGTTGAAACCGTGAGGCCGAAACCCATCTCCGAGTCCCGTGGGGTTAAGGGCTAGGGTCGAGCAATATGGTGAGAGGAATCGAAAACCGTTAAGCGTCGTCAAGAGCAACGGACCTACTGGGATTAACAGGTCTAATCTGTGCTTCCTCGTGTTTGCACAGGTGGCCAAGTTGCAGGTCTTATAACTGCCTGCACGGAACCGTAGTACCGCCGGCGTAGAAGGTTCACCTAAGTTGCTCACTGGGTCAATTGTGCGGAACGTGGAACCCCAGGTCCTCCGCCCTCTGGGCAGGCTAACCGTAAGGCATGCTGTTGGAGGTCTGGGTTGAGATGCCTTACGAAGCGAATGCCCTGCTGTAGCGGCAGGGATACCGAGTGAAACATTCTTGGCTCCGTAAGGAGGCTGATATTGGCAGGTGCCTCGTCACGAGAAAGTAGAATGAATCAGTTTAGTAAGGGAAAGCAAATGACGTGCCGACTTCGGCATGGTGCGCCCTTAAGGCTTCGGCCATACTGACAGTCTATCAGTATCGTGAAGTCCCGAAAGCATTTGGGGCGGGAACTACTAAAAGTAGAACCTTCATAGGGGCTTGAGCCGTATGAAGGGAAACTTTCACGTACGGTTCTGAGGAGGGGGTTGGGCTGTAAAGCCCAACTCCTATCCGGTCAGAATAGTTTCACTGAGTAAATGATGTGAATGTTATACTAGATGAAGCAACGACTCATTTTATTTTCAGTTATCATAGCCATTTTCTTTTTATGGTCGACTCCAGCCTTGTACCCTTTAAAGTTGTTAATAGTATTTTTCCATGAATCATCCCATGCGTTGATGACAATCGCAACCGGCGGGCAAGTGATAGAGTTGGAGATTGACCGGCTGCAGGGTGGTCATGTGATATCGGCTGGTGGCAATCGATTTATAACGCTTACCGCAGGTTATTTAGGTTCGCTTATTTGGGGCGTGGTTATCTATCTGTTAGCTGTTGGATCAAAATACGACAAAGCTATTATGTTTTGTTTAGGAATTATTATTATGGCGGTCACCACGTTGTTTGTTAGGGACTTATTTGCATTTGGTTTTGGCGGTCTAACAGGGCTATTTATGATTCTAATGGGAGTAAAAGCGCCAATGCAGATTAACGATATCATTTTGCGAGTGATTGGGGTGACGAGCATGTCATATGTCCCCCTTGATGTTTATAGTGACACCATTGTGCGAACATCATTAAGATCAGACGCTTTTATGCTTGCCGAAGAATTTGGCGGTACTACCGTTCTATGGGGGACTATATGGTTATTGGTAAGTGTCGTGATTTTGATAGCAACACTAAAAATTAGTTTGAAATTCTCGCCTGTCACAGAAGCGAAAAGCTGAATGCATCCACATACTATACTGAACAAGGCAAAGCAGCAGATAAACTGCTGTTTGCGGCGTGAGTCGTGCTCTCGCATCCAACGAATTTTCGCCATTCCTTAATTTTTCTCTCCATTTGGGAGATTCCAGTCCTTAAATGTGTCTTATATATTAGCGATCATAAAGTCCCCTTGGAAATCCCCTCCCGGATAGTCAGGGGGCTTTTAAAATTGTGTAGTACTATTGACTTTTTGTTTCCTTTTGCAATCTTTAAATAAATAAGCACCTACGGCTATATAGAGAAATCCCGACACATCTCTTTTTTCGTTTTACGTTTTACGTTTGCCGTTTCACGTTTTGAGCCGCTTCGGCCTCCTCGCTTTTGTGGGCGGATATGGGAAAAAAGACAGCTGCGGGGTCCTCAGACGGGCTGCGGGCGTCTCCTCGACAGGTGGCGCTGCGCGCATAATTAGAGTCGCCTCCTGTGTCGGCTTTCCTCTGGGGTCGCCCTCCGCAACAAGGTGGGAGTTCAAGCTTCAACGGCTCGAAAACAAAAACTGAATCCGAGTCCATTGATCTATCGGAGATAACACATCTAGCCAGGGACTCAACCCGACCTCCTACTTCGGCGGGTGAGCGTTAATGTTGAGACAGGTTTTTTCAAACAAAAATCCTATGCTTCGTAAATGCAAAACCTATTTATAAAGGATCCGCTATGAACTCTTTCGTTCGCCAATTCAAATTGATTCTCGTGACAGCCATTTTGATATCGGGCATTCAAAACGGTTTAACAGTCGCGAGCCCAAAAACCACGCAATTCGAATCCGAAGATCGTAAGCCCGTTTCGCCCAAAGATTACGGGAAATGGGAAAGTCTTGGTCGGGGTGGCGCATTGTCGCGGGACGGCATCTGGCTGGTCTACCCCATACGAAGAAATAACGACAAAGATGAGCTCCGACTTCACAATCTGAAGACGGAGACCAACAAGGTGTTGGAGCAGGGTTCAGACCAGCAGTTTTCCAAAGACAGCCGCTGGTTGGGTTATTTGATTAATCTCCCTGCCAAAGAGCGCAAAAAACTTGAAAAGAAAAAAGAGTCGGTGCACACCAAGTTCGGTCTGCTTGGCCTCGTGAATGGCGACAGCACTGTGATCAAAGATGTTGCCTCCTTCGCCTTCAGCGGTAACGGTCGGTTCGTGGCCATGAAGCGCTATGCACCCGAGGACAGAAAAAATAAAAGCGCTGACTTAGTCGTACGCAACTTGAACACCGGCAGCGATTTCAGTTTTGGTAATGTTGCCGAGTACAGCTGGCAGGAAGATGGCGCGCTCCTTGCCGTAATCATCGACACTGAAGGAAAAACAGGTAACGGCATTCAGCTCTTCGATGGAGCCACTGGTGCGCTTAAACTTCTGGATAGTAAAGATGCGCTTTACACAGGCCTGAGCTGGCGCAAAAAGAGCGATGACCTGGCTCTGTTTCGGGTGGAGAAGAATGACACGTATGAAGATTCAACCCATGTTATTCTCTCCTGGCAGCAGCTTGCAAGCACGACAGCCAAGGCCGGCATCTTTGACCAGACAGGAATGACCGGTTTTTCGGGCCACACAAGAGTCGTCAGCAACCACCCTCTGGAGTGGTCGAAAGACGGGAAGTCCCTCTTTTTTGCTACAAAAGAATGGATCCTGAAGCCGGTCAAGGAAGATACGACCAAAGGAGATTCGGCCAATCAAGATTCGACAAATACCGGGAACCCGGATAGTCTCTTGACTGACGAGGCGCCTGCTCTGCAAATCTGGCATAGCAGGGATGTACGAATTATCCCTGAGCAGAAGCAGCGAGCAGAAAATAAACGTGAAGACGCGCACCTTGCGGTCTGGCATATCAAGGACAACAAGTTTGTTCAACTCGGTGATGAGCTTACGGAGCGTACCCGGCTTCAGGATGACGCGCCCGTCGTGCTTGGACTTGACGCCACACCTTACGAGTTCGATGGTATGTTCGGACGGCCGCACTCTGATGTTTACACAATCGACATTTATACAGGCAAAAAACATAAGTTCTTGGCTCGAGTTAATAATTTTTATTCGATCAGCCCCGATGGAAAAAACATCGTTTATTTAACGGACGATCACTACCACCTCTACAATTTTAAATCTGCAAAGGATCGAAACCTCACTGTTGGCAGCGCAGCGTCGTTCGTCAACAAAGAAGACGACCACCCCGTGGAGCAGAAACCCCCATACGGATTTATCGGTTGGGCAAAAAACGGCAAGTCATTCTTTGTCCATTCGAAATACAACATCTGGCAATTCTGGGCAGACGGCTCCCGCGGCAGAAATATCACGGACGGTGAAACCAAAAAAATCATCCATCGGTATGTCCGCCTGGATCCTGATGAAGATACTATCGACACCAAGAAACCGCTCTATCTACATCGATCCGGCGAATGGACTAAGAAAGCCGGTTATGCCAGCGTCATCCCCGGGAAAAGTCTTAAGAGCCTGGTGTGGGGAGACGTTTTTGCCAGTCGTCTGGTCAAGGCAAAGGACGCTAACACGCTTGCCTATGTCATTGAGGGTTTTGGAGATTCTCCGGATTATTTTGTCACTCAGGGTGATTTTGCCAAGAGCAAGCAAGTATCGGACACCAACCCTTTTCAGAAAGATTTTGCATGGGGAAAATCGGAGCTGATCGAGTATATTCGGACGAAACTCGGCCGCTGACCCGGCGTCCGGCCGATGTGGTGGCATTAGCTCAGTTGGTTAGAGCGCCAGGTTGTGGTCCTGGAAGTCGGGGGTTCGAATCCCCTCGCCCACCCCAGGTTCTCTCGCGTCTGCCGCGG
>JADFPY010000248.1 GCA_022562085.1 candidate division KSB1 bacterium
TGTCATCGAACGCAGAGGTGAGCTGGCAACTTTGCGCGCCTTCGGATTTCGGCAATCGACTTTGGCAGCGCTGGTTTTGGCGGAAAACGGCTTTTTGCTTATCCTCGGAATTTTACTCGGCGCTGTTTCTGCCGTCATTGCGGTGGCGCCGCATATTTTAGCGGACGCCTCGCAAGTTCCCTGGTTGTCGCTTTCGTTGACTTTGCTGGTGGTGTTTGTGGTAGGCATGCTGGCGAGCTTAGCTGCGGTGCGGGCTGCGATTAAGATTCCGCTATTGCCGGCGCTGAAGGCGGAGTAGTGATTTGATTGTAGCTATTTCCTTCTCATTTGCTTGATTTCAGAAATAATTTCATCCAGAGGCATATTTGCAAAAAGATGCTCTCGTTCCTTTGTATAGTTTCCATAACCAGTTGTAAATTGATTCAGAAACCGTATGGTATTTACAACACCTAATTCTTTGTACAAAAGACGGGTTGCTTCTTGTGTGATTTCATTTAATGGTTTAGTTGTTGTTTTCATTTTTCAATCTCATCGATTAATTGAATTGGTGAAACTGCTGTAGTTTTTAAAACTTTTATAGATTTTGCCTTTTTCAAGAATTTATCGTCACACGTGCAAAAATAATCAGCTTTCACTTGCTCTTGCAGAGGCCAAGTGTAAGGCATCTAATGCTTTAATCCCAAACGTTAAAAATTCTCTTGCTCGTTTTTCAATCTCTTCGTTTAACTCGACAAACTCACGTGTTTTGCGTAGTACCTCTAAAACATATTCTCTTCGAGTCTGATTAGGGTTGCGAGTTACTTCGAATAGTAATGATTCGGAAGAAATCAACTCAACATCCCCTGATTCGATTAGTGAAATAACCACTAAAATCGCTTCGGCTTCAACCGCGATTCGAGTTTGGTCTTTGGTGTCCAGTGGTCGTTGCAGACTGCACAAATCGAGATATATTCTCATGTGCAAATTTACACAACCTTTTGTAAAATATCAAGTGCTACCTCGTTTAATGGATTGCCGACTACCACGGAACGCGCGTTCTAACATTCAGGTTCAGGCCACCTTGCTAAAATGCATGCTTACTGATTAGACCCAATGTTGTGAAAATCCGAAAATCACTCCCCTGAATCAGCGTCGCCTGCAGCCGATCGATATGTGATATTGGATTCTTATAACAACAAACAGGACAACAATTTCGTTCTCCTGACCCTGGCAGGTCCAGTCACTCTATTCTGCTCTCTGTGAATTTCCACAAATCCAAACCATTCAGCAAAACGGTCAAAGAATCTAATTGCAATTACAAAATCATTCCTTATTGGAAATAATGAATTTTTGCTTGCCTTAAAAATGGGAAAAGCTTTAAAGTACAAATCAGAATAAAAAGATAATTCCCGAAACTCGGCCCCGTACTTATTTATCAAGTGTAGTAAGTACAAAAAACCTACTTGCCCAATCTCTTCATCTTCACAAGAATCATTATAGGCCCAGTTAAACTGGGTCGTAAAAGTATTTAAGAAAATATGGAAGAGCTCGGAGTATTCACCATTCATTAAACACTTTTTTGTTCGTTTTGGTAATAAAAGTTTACCTTTGTAGGTTCTAATAAGCTTTGACATTTTCAGGACTATTTTAGTACAGTGCAAAACTTTCCATTTGATCTCTTGATTTAATTTTGTGATACCCAGTTCAATCATAGGGTCAACAATATATTTTCTAGCATAAATCTCTTTAACCAATGCTGGTGCTATATTGCCTGTTGACGTCAGTTTTAAGCCCCCGGTGTCATTTGTTACTTTTAATATGTGTCTTGCGATCTGAAAAATTGGAGACTGGTCCAGGACCAGCGTGTCCATTTGTGAACGAATACGCACAGAACATTCTTCTGCAAAAGGCGAATATAGGATTGTACTCATCTCATCAGGTGAAAAACCGTCAAAATCATCCAGTGGAGCTGCATTCACGCTTCTTCTTGTTTGTTCGTTATCATTCATGATGATGAAAATTTTGGTTCATTTCTTAACCTAACGAATAAGGTTAGATTGTGGTTCGCAAAAAAACGCTCTCACAATCTAACCTTATTCGTTAGGCACCGGCTTGAAGCCACGTGCCACACAATTCTGTTGTCGTTCATGGCAAGGGCACCCGTGCGCGAATTTTGAAAGTGACGATATTCTTTCTTTCAAAAGCATGGTCATCTCATGAACAGTCACTCGCTGCGCTGTCATTTGAGACTAACAATTTTTTGGTGCTGTGAAAAATGAGGCCGCAGGCAAATGACCTAATGACTTAATGACGGCTTCGATGTCATTCGCTTCGCTGTCATTAGAGTGTTTCTTTGCATAAAAACGCCAACGTTCGGTAATACTATAGTGTTGACAGCGCCAACTCAAAATTAGCCTTTAAATCTTCAAAGTTTTCAATACCTACTGAGCACCTGATTAATCCTTCAGGTATACCCAATTGTTTTCGTTCCTCTTCCGAGGTTTCCACATGACTTGTAACCTTTGGCGGACCAACTAAAGTGCCCACCGAACCAAGACTGGCAGCCAAATGGACAAACTCCAATTTATTAAGCATTAGTTTAACCTTCTCAAATCCGCCCTTTAAGGAGAAAGCCAAAACACCTCCAAAACCGCTCATTTGGCTTTTGGCAATCAGATGGTTGGGGTGCGATTCCAGCCCCGGATAAAACACATCTTCAACTTTGGAATGTGCCTGAAGGAAACGGGCCAATTCAATGGCATTGTCATTTTGGCGCTGGACACGCAATTCCAAAGTTTTAATACCGCGTAACAAAAGATAGGCCGACATTGCATCCAATGTGGCACCATTAATTTCACGGAAATGGAATATTTGCTCAACCAACTCCTTATTACCACATACTACACCGCCCATCGCATCGGAGTGCCCACCCAGAAATTTCGTTGCGCTATGAACAACAATATCCGCACCAAGCTGCAAAGGTTTTTGATTAACCGGCGTTGCGAAGGTGTTATCTACAACTACGATTGCCCCGATTTGATGAGCTGCTTTAATAAGGCGTCTTAAATCCATAACTTTTAATGTAGGATTTGTAGGGCTTTCCAAGTACAGCAACCGGCAACCTTTTTTGATTTCGTTTTCCAATGCTTCATGATCCGTGGTGTCACAAAGTTGCACATTTATGCCAAAACGGGGCAGAAATTCCAGGAACATTTTACTTGTCCCGCCATAAGTATCTTTTATGGAAACAACACGTTGGTTTGGAGAGAGGAGTGTAAATAAGGTATTACTAATGGCTGCCATTCCTGTTGCAAAGCTGGTTGCCGCATCAGCGTTTTCCAAAATGCGGACTTTCTCTTCAAAAACGTGTACCGTAGGGTTTGTGTTCCTGCTGTAAATATGGCCTTCTTTTCGCCCAATGGCTACATCAAACCATTCATCAACATCTTTATAAGCGTAAGTAACGCTATGTACAACCGGCACTTGAGTTGCGCCCTGGAAAAATGGTTCTGTCTCGCCGCTCCACACAGCCTTGGTCCCGGGTTTTTTATTCAACCATCTGTTGTCTCTGTCAGACATTTCTTCTCCTGGTAAAAAAGGTTTGGTTTCTCAAAAAAGGATGCATTATTTGTGCAATTGCCATCTTTCTTAACTACAAAATTTCATCGTCACTTTTAGCAAAATACCGGCAAGGTCTAAAACAGATTGTATATCGACCCATTCTTTGCTGGTATGAAGACCCGCACCTTTAGGGCCGATAATGACCGTATCAATACCAGATTTTCCGATCAGTCCGGAATCTTCCCACCATGAATGACCGATATATGAAGGTTCACGGCCAGTCACATCTCTTACCGAACCAAATAGCGCGGTTACAATTTTGTTTGTTTTGTTGCTCTCATATGGATCGCGCCATAAAACCGGTTTTATAGTCGCTTTAAAAGTATCATCCTGTGCTGATAGTTTTTTAATGATCGCATTGAATTCCGACAAAACTTCTCCTAAGGTTTCTCCGGGAAGTGTACGCCTTTCCAGTTGCATTTTACATGTTTCCGCATAAGTAAACGGCTCACTGCCGCCATTGATAACAGGAATATGCAAAGATGGGTTGCCCAGCAGAGGATGGGGCGAAGTATCCCTTAATTTCTGAGACAACCCGTCTAACTCTGCCAGTACCCGCCCCATATGTATATTGGCATCGATGCCCTCTTTCGGTCTGCCGCCGTGAGCAGCTTTACCGGTGGTGATAAATTCAAAAAGCCCGAATCCCATATGCGCCAGGCATATGTCAAGCTCAGTCGGTTCGGTGACAATTGATGCATCAGTTTGATATTTCTCGAGCAGGCGTTCGGTACCAATACTTCCATATTCTTCATCGGCGACAAAAGCAATAATCAGATCGCCTTTAAGCTCTGTTTTATTCTCAACAATGGCCTTGATCATAGTGAGGGTGGCAGCAATACTTCCCTTCATATCCTGCGCACCCCGCCCAAAAAGCCTGCCATCAGAAATCGATGCTGAGAATGGGTCCTCCATATTGTGCACACCAACGGTATCCATATGCGCGTTAATCATTAAAGACCGACCGCCACCGCTTCCTTTTAGAATTCCTGTCACGTTAACACGTCCTGGTTCCAACCGGTCGATCTCTGGTGCCAGGTTCATGGTGCGCAGGGTTTGTGCCAGGAACGCCCCTATTTCTTCTTCGCCGGGTGCACCGGGAACCAGCATTGGGTTTACGGAATTAATTTGTACAAGCTGTTGTAATGTTTCTATCAAATAACGTTTGTCTAAATTGATACTCATAAATGGTCCATAAGAATGGTAAATGACTGTTCATTTTTTATCCAGGAGTTTCTCTATAGTGCCTAACCATCCTGCGATTCACTTGTCGGGGTTAGGCCAAAATTGGCGACCCATGCATTTAATTGCCTTTTCTGAGGGGGCAACGAACAGCACTGCCCCGAACAGGTGAAATCGCTTGTGTACGCCCGGCATGGGCATGAACTAATAGGGTGTAAGTCCCTTATAGGTGAACTCCTGTATTTATATTTTAAGGTACAGCAACTATTAGCAAAAGGCAACTGCAAAGCCTCGAGGCTTTGTGGGAAGGAAGCCTATAGCAAAGCAGTGAGCCGACGAACAGAAACATCATAGAAGGCCGAGTCCGTGGGTAAGTTGGCACATGATAACGAAGCCCAGGGTTCATCGGATACGGTAAATGATGCGGTTGCGCTGTTAAAGTTCATGCTCTTATCCGGGGAGGTCTGCTTAAAATGCAGTGCATTACAGTTTGGTAAATCCCGGCTGGACTCCCGGGGTACCAAGTCCAATCCGGTCAGTTTGCTATCGACTGGCTGGAGTTAAGAACAGGATAGCAGCCAAACAGTTATGCACAGCGACCGTCGGGGCAACCCGCTGGTTGATTAAGCAGAAGTCAGCCGAGGCCATAGTAGCCAAATGCCCAACGTAATGGTTGGGACAGGGTGAAGGGCCGAACATCGCAGGTCAAGTAGTAGCCTCAGCAGCGCTCGGTTGCTGGCGTTGACTCCCGACCGGGATGAGCCAGTGACCGGCGTGCTGCTGACAAGCGAACCTTGAACAACCAAGGGAATTCAATGCTGGAACAAATCCTGAACAGAGCCAATCTGCTGCAAGCGTGGAAACGCGTGCGCGCCAACGGTGGCGTTGCCGGAATTGATGGTCTGACTATCGATGATTTTCCGGTTTGGCTTCGAGACCATTGGTCTGAAGTCAAGGCGTCGATTCTTAATGGCAGCTACAAGCCGTCGGCCGTGAGGCGACATGAGATTCCGAAACGCAGTGGTGGCAAACGTCCGTTGGGCATCCCGACGGTACTCGACCGTGTCATTCAGCAGGCGATATTGCAGGTGGTACAGCCCATCTTCGACCCGGAGTTTTCCGAATCGAGCTTTGGCTTCCGCCCGTGTCGTTCTGCCCATGGCGCGGTTAAGCGAGTCCGAGCGATATTGGACAGTGGCTATACCTGGGTGGTGGACATCGACCTGTCGAAGTTTTTCGACAAAGTCAATCACGATGTCCTGATGACCCGCGTTGCCCGCAAGGTGAAAGACAAACGCGTTCTGCGTTTGATTGGCCGATACCTGAGAGCTGGCGTCGAAGTCGACGGTGAAATACAACCGACTACCGAAGGCGTTCCCCAGGGTGGGCCCCTTTCGCCTTTGCTTGCCAATATCGTATTGGACGACTTTGACAAAGAACTAGAACGGCGTGGTCACCGCTTTGTGCGTTATGCTGACGATTTTATGATATTCGTCAAAAGCAGACGTGCAGCCCTTCGGGTCGGGCGGAACGTCGTTCGCTTTCTCAAGCAGCGGCTCAAACTCGAAATTAATCGAAAGAAAAGTCGTCTCGTTCGTGCCAGGCAGTGCGAGTATCTGGGATTCGTATTTCCCGATAAGCGTATTGTCTGGGCACCTGAATCGCTTGAGAACTTTAAGTACAATATCCGTCGCCTGACAGCGCGAAGCTGGGGTATCTCAATGAAACTCCGGTTTGAGAAGCTGTCGAGTTATATTCGCGGCTGGATGAACTACTATGCTTTGTCAGAGTACTACCGTCCGTTGCCTGAGTTAGACGAGTGGCTTCGCCGTCGTGTTCGTATGTGCTATCTCAAACAGTGGCGCCGGACTCGCACGCGCATTCGGAATTTTCTCAGGCTGGGAGTATCCAAATCGCAAGCCATTCCCGTGGGCATGAGCAGTAAAGGCCCCTGGCGGCTTGCGCGGACTTATGCCACACAATTAGGCATGAACAACGCCTGGCTCAAAGAACAGGGTTTAGTTTCAGTACGAGACCTCTGGATTGCGTTTCACTATCCGAATGGTTAGTGAAACCCGCGATGAACCGCCCCGTGCGGACCCGCATGCGGGGTGGTGTGGGGAGCGGGGGAGAGAAACCCCCGCTTACCCGATTAGCTAAAAATTACTTCTTTGAGTATTTTATTGTTATATGACTTTCTGTTTCAACTTGGAGATCCGACTCTTTAG
>JADFPY010000249.1 GCA_022562085.1 candidate division KSB1 bacterium
CAGTATGTTGGATTGAAGTTAGTAGCAGCCGGTATACAGCGAGTCCCATTTAGCCTGAATAATTCATAAAAAAAGCTGTTTCATCCAACAAAGTATTGTTTTATATTGTTTTAGGAATAACTGCAAACGAAAACAAAGTTGGAGAAACAGCTTGATGAAAGATACGAAACAATTGATGTTTTTTAAAGGGATTTCCGGCAAAAAGGTTGAAGTAGATTTTGACGGTGGCCAAATGAGTTCCGATTCCGGATTGCTTTTTCTTCGTGAATTGGAGTCTGAGCTCGGTATCATCGATCGCATAGTCAATGTGATGCGCGACCCACGTCATGCTGCCTACGTGAAACACGATTTGCTTGAACTTACCAAGCAACGAGTTTTTCAAATTGCCGCCGGCTATGAAGACGGCAATGACTGCAGTCAGCTCAGAAAAGACCCGGTCATGAAGATGGTCTGTGAAAAGCTGCCCGGTACAGACCCTGATTTGGCCAGTCAACCGACCATGTCGAGATTTGAAAATGCCCTTTCCAGCACCGACCTTTACCGAATCGCACAAGCCTTGCTTGATGTATTTATAGATTCCTATCAAATGGCGCCCGAAGCGATAGTTTTGGATTTTGATGATACTGCTGACGCCACGTATGGCAATCAGCAACTGTCGTTTTTTAATGCTTATCATGATAGCTATTGTTATATGCCATTGCATGTTTATGAAGGCAAAAGCGGTAAATTAATTACCACCATCCTCAGACCCGGAAAACGTCCCAGTGGCAAAGAGGTGGTTTCGATTCTGAAACGCATTACCAAAGCAATCAGGGCAGCGTGGCCTGAAGTCGGCATCATTTTCCGGGGCGACAGTCATTACAGCAGCCCGGAAGTATTTGATTTCTGCAATGCGCACAACGTTAAATATATTCTTGGACTTACACCAAGAAAACCGATGCTTGTAAATGCTGATAGTCTCATCAAGCAAGCTAAAGAACTCTATGCACTTGAGAACAAACCCGTAAAACGGTTTGGCGAATTCAACTATCGAGCTAAGTCCTGGTCGGCTCAGCAGAGAGTCATTGTCAAAGCCGAGCATAATGGAAAGGGCGCTAATACTCGCTTTATCGTCACCAATTTAGAACATGCAAACCTGAAGTTTGTCTATCAAGATATCTATTGCGATAGAGGCCGCATGGAACTGATGATTAAGGAACACAAGAACCATCTGCTCAGTGACAGAACTTCATGTTCTCGTTTCAAGGCTAACCAATTTCGTTTATTTCTGCACAGTCTGGCGTATGTGCTGCTGCACGCTTTTAGAGAAAAATATCTCAAGGGTACTCAGTGGGCCACGGCCCAGTTTAACACCATCCAAAAGAGGCTCTTTAAAATCGGTGCACGAGTACGGCAACTCTCGACCAAGATAAAAATCAGTCTGCCATCGTCGTTCCCAAATCAACAAGAATACTATAAAATATGGTACTCATGTTGTCCACAGTTTGTCACATAAGTCAAAAAACAGTGACCGGCTAAAGGGCAAGGGATAACTATGTCCGGCTCAACATAAAATGATCACTTCTACCTAAAAAACGAACTGCATAGACGCAAATCTAAGTTGATTGATCATTCCGTTACAATAAAAAGATCCAGTTGCTTTTAATCATGCCAAATATACGTGAAATTGAGCGCCTATTCTTGTTTATGAATTATGCAGGTTAGGTGTTTTTGAAAAAATACCGAAGGCGGGCAATCCAAAAAGAAAGCCGCAATGCTTGCGACACTGCGGCTCTTTAATTTAGTTAAAAAAAGATTTTAACACCGAATGACACTGAAAAAAACACCGAAGAAAATAAAATATTTCAGTGATATTCGGTGTCCTTCAGTGTTTAGGTGTTTAAGTTTTTTTGGATTTATAAAAAGTAGAGTAAGTTGTAGATTTTCTTAGCCGCGAATGACTGCACCCACCAGGTAAAAGTCTCCCGTAGGTTGCGGAACGCCACCCTTTGGCTCCAAAGTCACGGCAAATGCTGTAAGATTTATACTGTCCGCAATGGTCTCGATTGTAAAAATTGCGTTGCCCTCGGCGTCCAAAGAAAAGATGCCGGCGTCCACGGGTTGAGTGCCGCGCAGCATCCAGAGCTGGTAGTCTTTATCGGAGGGCGCGGCGGGTAAATTAAGGGCTGAAAAAACAGCCTGCTTTTGGCTCGGATCCCAGAGAACTCTGCCAGTTGCATCCGGGGCAGACTTTTGTCCCTGCAGATCAACGATGCGAACTTCGGGAGCTTGCACAACCTTGAGGATGCGTTCCTGCCTGGCCAGCTCGATGCGAAGCTGCGAAACCACCTGGTCGCTGACCTCTAACCGCTTTTCCAAAAAGGTGATCTCAGTCTTTAAGTTTTGGCTGTATAATCCCAACAGCACTAAAATTACGGCAATTGCCAATGAAAGCCCCCAGCTCACTCTCATCCATCTTTCCCGGGCGCGCTGCAGAAGTTCAACAGTTGCATCCTCAACTTTTTCTTTGAGCTGAGTTAAAGGCGCAGCAGCGGGCGTTTTCTGTGGCTCAATTGCGGCGAGGATTTTCTCTTTTACCAGCGCAGACGGCTTTTGCGCAGGAGCCGCAAATGCCAGCCCGTTGACAACCTCTTGCATTTCACCCAAAAGGGCCTCACATTCGGAGCAGCCTTGTTTCAGGTGCTCTTCAATAGAGCTTTGCTCAGTTTCATCGAGGGCACCCAGACAATAAGCGCTAATCGAATCTTTTATTTCATCGTGATTCATGTTATTCCATCGTCTGTTTCATCAGATTTCGTAACTTTTGCATTCCCAATCGCATCCTGGTTTTTATGGTCCCCAGCGGTTGCTGAAGCTCAGCCGAAATCTCGGTTTGACTGAGTCCTTCAAAATAGGCCATTTCGATTGGCCGGCGCTGTTCCTCCGGCAATTGCTGCAAAGCGCCGCTGACCTGTTTTTGCTTCTCATTATAACTTACGATTTCAAACGGGCTTTCAGATTCATCTATGGTGATGTTTTGCACAATTTCTTCGTTTATGAGACCGGAGCTTTGCGCTTTTCTTTGTTTACTGCGCAGTTGGTCGATGCAGCGGTTGCGGCAGATAATGGTGACCCAGGAAAGCGCGTTTCCCCGGCTCTGGCTGAATTTATCCGAATGATTCCACAAGTATAAAAACAAATCCTGCAGCACATCTTCCGCCAGTTGCTGGTCTTTGAGTATTTTTACCGCCAGTCCGAAAAGGTGCGCCGAGTAGCGGTCGTAAAGGGTGGACAGAGCCCAGGTTTTTTTAGCAACAATTTCAGCGAACAGCTGTGAATCCGAAACCTGCGCGGTTTCTTCCTGAGATTTACCCTCCATGGCGAAGTCCAGCTTCATTCTCAGAAGCAGGAGTTTAAAGGGCAGTAAAGATTGTAGTTTGGATAAAATCATTCGCGATAAGTATAAAACAATTCAAATAAAAAAGCAACCTACTTAAGTGTTGTTCCACAAATGCGGGAACCCATAAAGTCTGTAATCCTTCCTGAGTTATTAAAAATTTAAAACATAGGTCATTTTAACTCATATCTCATCTCTGAGTGCCGAAGAGATCAATTGACAACTTCTACAAGATGAGGAAAATGATGAAAATAATCAAATCAATTTCGATAATTCTAGTTTTCGTTTTACACGCCTTCGCCCAGGAATCAACATCTTCTCTTCAAAACGACCCTCATAATCCGCCATTTAGAGAAAACACGATCCTGCTAAAGTTCAAGGATGACATTTCTTTCAATAAATCCTTATTAAAGGGCAATTCTATCGCCACCGGAATTTCTACTATCGATCAACTGAACCAAACCTACCGTGTAGAGTCGATGGTTTCGGTATTCAAAAATACCAAATCTAAATCGAACAAGACTTTCTTTTTAGATGCGAGCGGCGAGAAACGTGACATACCGAGCCTGGACAAAATATATAAGATCAAATATCAGGCAAGGATTTCTCCCAAGCAATTAGCAGAACAGTATGCACAAGACCCTAATATCGAATATGCTGAGCCCGATTATTACTTCTTTAAGAGTGATACTCATCCAAATGATCCATTATATACAAACGGTGACCAGTGGCATTTTGCCGCAGTAAATGCACCAGCGGCCTGGGATTTAAGCACTGGAAGCAATAGCCAAATTATCGGCATCATCGATACAGGTGTTGATTGGAACCATCCCGACTTGAACGACAATATCTGGTCAAATACTCAGGAAATTGCAAACAACGGCATCGATGATGATGGCAATGGTTATATCGACGATGTTCGTGGCTGGGATTTCGTGAATGATGACAATGACCCCAATGATGACAACAGCCATGGCACGCATGTCGCAGGAATCGCGGCAGCCGAAACCAACAATAGTGTTGGTGGCGCCGGTGTGGCCTGGAACGCCCAAATCATGCCTGTTAAAATGCTGCAAAGTTCGGGGACCGGCACCTCCAGTGATTTGGCCGCGGCGATTAACTATGCCGCTCAGAACGGCGCAACGGTCATCAATATGAGCCTCGGCAGTTATGCGGAATCACAAACAGTCAAAGCGGCGTTGGAAAATGCCTACGTAACGGCAGTGCTGGTCGCTGCGGCAGGTAATGATGGCTACAAGGTCGATCCACCCTATCCGCCGTTTCCGGTTTACGCGCCCGCTTATCCGGCTTGCTACTCTTTCGTCATCGGCGTTGAGGCAACCACTCAGTCAAACACACTAGCCGCATTTTCCAACCGTGATCTTTCAGGTCCCGTGGTGGCTGCTAATGATTTTAACCATAACTATGAAATCAGAGCGCCGGGCGTGGACATCTGGAGCACCTTCCCCAGCAGCGATTATCACAAATTAAACGGTACCTCCATGGCAAGCCCCATTGTTGCCGGAGCCGTCGCTTTGATCAAAGATCACAATCCCAATATGTCAACAGAGGCTCTTTTTGCCAGGCTCATTCAAAGCGCAAACAATGGCATTTTGGATATATACGAGGCGATGACCCAGCAGCTGACGACTGACCTCCACTATGTGAATTTTACCCTATTGGATACTCTCGCCGGTGACGATGGCGACGGCATACCCGATGCCGGAGAAACAATCCAGATCTTTGTTACTGTAAAAAACGCTGGCGGTGATGCTGACAGCGTTTGGTCGCAAATTCGTTTGGGTCAATTTGAAGATCCAGGTACAGCAACAATCGATAATGCAAATAGCCTGCTTGGAGATTTATCGCCGTATGCCACTCTGACAGGTGAAGACTTTCCATTTGTTTTGACCATCGATAGTGATGTTTCAAATAACCGTAACATTGTCCTTGAAGTTGAAATTTTTTCCAGACAGCAAAGCTTCGGCACAGAAGAAATCATCATTACTGTGCAAAATGGCTTTGAAATTTCCGGCTTAATCAGTCAAAACACGATCTGGGATGCTTCGAAAGAATATTTGGTTACTGGCAACTTGCGAGTTGAAACCGGCGTCACTCTCCAATTGGACCCTGGCGCCCGTGTCCTTCTTATCGAAGGCGCGACAATAGATTGTTGGGGTTCACTAATCGCTTTGGGTACGCCTGAAAATCCAATTTTTATCGGCAGCAATTCAGTGGAAAATCGTGGCAAGGGTTTCTCTTTCCGCAGCGGCAATACATTCCAATTTGATTATTGCCATTTTGACAATCTAAATTCTCTGTTCGAGAATCTCGGTGCTCGGATTGAGGTTACGAACTCTCAAATCACAAATTGCGGCGATGAGTTTTTGAATGGCTTTGTGTTTAAGGGTGGAGATTTCCACGTTACGGAAAGCAATCTTTTCCATAATGTCTTTGCTCGAAATATCTCGGACCTAAGAAACAATTGTGAGTTTAGAAACAACAACTTTTCGTTTAATTCGGTCGGACATCTCAGTTCGTTGGGATTCCTGAATTTCACTTCTGATGATTTTGTCTTTGACAAAAATAACAGCATTAATAATGATGCCCCGGTTGTGTGGATAAATTTCACCCATCAACCTTCGCATGACATGAGCGGCAACTACTGGGGCAGCTCCGACCTCGATGCAATTCACGCGGCTATTTACGACTTTGGTGAAGATGCACAATTACCCGGCGCCGTTGTTGAGCCCTTTTTGACCGCGCCGTCTGATTCCGCGCACGGCGTCGTTTGGAAAGTTGAAATCAATGGTTTGAACCCGCAGGAATCCGCGGTCGATCCAATCGGTTCAGAGACCGTTAAGTTCGATGTCTTTTTCAACACCGCAATGGATACCAGCGTTACACCCTTTCTAAGCTTCGGCGTCCGTGCACCCTTCACACAACATGTAATGCAGGATAACGCCTCATGGAGTGCAGATTCGACCGTCTGGACTGCATATTTCACATCCGGCCTTGAAACCGGTGATGGTTTGCAGACAATTCGAGTTGCCAATGCGCGTGACGCGGAAAATTTTAATATCCCGACTGAATCTACCCGATTCCAGTTTATCATCCAGGCAGCAGCGGCGGCGTCTACCCAGTTTATCGCCAACGCAGATATTGGCAAGGTCGATCTGGAATGGCCGGTAGCAAATTCTTCAGATGTGCTTGGCTATAACATGTATCGCTTCGAAGCGCTAACCGACACGACCTTTAACGACACGCTTTTGATTAACAACGTCTTGATCACGGATTCTGTCTATACCGATTTCAACATTCTCCCCGATGTCACCTATTTCTATATGTATAAAGTCCTCGGCTCCGATTTCACCGAAAGTGACTTTTCCAAAACCGTCACCGCGACGCCGGTTAACGCGGCCGGCGGCGATGCAAACGGTGATCTTGCTGTGAATGTTCTGGATATTACTTCCATCGTTAACTGGATCTTAAATCAAAATCCACAACCGTTCCTATTT
>JADFPY010000250.1 GCA_022562085.1 candidate division KSB1 bacterium
AACTCCCCCGTGAGCAGAGGCAGGTCATCGTAGCGGTCGCCCAGCTCCTCGCGCACGGCGGCTACGAACTGAGGGTACGTCCCGTGCTCCATCGTCGCGTCTTCGAGGATCTCATTCGCCATCGCGATCACGCCGGAGAGTCCGCTGTGCGCGGGCAGATGGTCCGTCCCGTTCGGCACGAGGACGTTGCGTGTCGTCGCCAGCGGCTCCAGCAACGAGCGCAGCGTCCCAAGTGTGCTCTCCAGCGCCTCGCGGCCCTCGGGCACCTGCGCCATGAAGCCGTAGCCGTACGGGAAGTGGATCGCCAGCACCTCCGAGCCGTCCGGCGCCGCAATAGAACTGGACGGTAAGGTTGTCGGCAATACGCCGTTCAAAATTGAGCAGATAAAGCCCGGCCAACATCAAATTGTGTTGAGCAAACCAGGGTACAGTGACAAGACGACTTCTGTTGATATTGAAGCCGGCCAAACAAAGCCGCTGAAGGTTCAGCTCACAGCCTTTTTAGGAAAAATAGGAGTGCTGGTGCGGCCGTATGGCTCCATTTACGTAGATGACGAACTGAAGAAAAAAGACACGTTTACGCCTTATACAGAGGAACTGCAAGTTGGACAGCATAAAATAAGAGCGGTACACCCGACTCTTGGTACCTTTGAAAAGTATGTTGAAGTGCAAGCCAACGAGCAGGTCGAAATTTCATTCGATTTTAATCAAAAGGTGACAGTCACGATTCTTTCTCAGGATGAAACGGGAAAAGCGGTCTGGGCCGGGATTTACATTGACAACAAGGATACTCGCGAAGTCACTCCAAAGGAGGTGCAGCTGTCACCGGGACAATACAAAATTTTAGTACGGCGGAAGGGGTATAGCGCTGAAGGCGGAGAAAAGGTGATCAATGTTAAGCATGGCATGGAACTGGTCAAGTTCATCTTAAGGAGACTCAATAATTAAACGATCTCGATAGCCGTACCGATTCTATAGCTCGCAGCGATGGAATCGGTTATCGACTAAGGCTCAACAGGGATTTTCAATCCAAGACGTCTGTTGTACATAATCAATCCTAAATTGAGCGATTCGCTATTTGCTGTTGGCTGTTAGCTAATAAAACTCAATTAGTTAAAATGGTTTTTGTAATTCACCCAACAGGTGAAATGATAGTCTCAACGTAAGTACCCAAAAATTAAATGCCAAAAGCTAAAAGCCAATCGCTGATTTTGGGTTATTGTTAACCAATTTCTATTTTTTCAGGTTTTTGAGCCTCATGAGGATGCTCATTTCCTGCGTATATTTTTAACTTCTTATAGATTTTCTTACCCAACTTGTTATGAGGCAGCATTCCCCAGATAGCCTTTTCTAAAATTTTTGCGGGATTGCTTTTAATTAAGTCTGAGTAACTATCCGAGCGTAAGCCGCCGGGATAACCGGTATGGCGGTAGTATTTCTTAGTCTTGGCTTTCTTGCCTGTAACGCGAATTTTGCCGGCGTTGATGATAATAACGTGGTCTCCAACATCCATATGTGGCGTAAAAATGGGTTTGTTTTTACCTCTTAAGATCGAAGCCACTTCGCTGGCTAACCTGCCAAGAATCTGTCCATCCGCATCGACTACGAGCCATTTCTGATTAATTTCATTCAGTTTAGGAATGTATGTTTCCAAAGTTCTTTCTCCCGATTAAATTTTCACAAAAGTCGATAAAAATACTACTATTACCCTTAATAGTCAAGACTTTTCTTCGTCGAGTTTTTTGAACTTTTCGTCAAAAAACATAACTTGGGACACTTATGAAAAACAAATCCTGCTATCCTTAGGCTTGCCACCACATATTCTTGTTGTAGAGGCCAAAAACCTTTCCTTTTAACTTCCAACCCGCAAATGGCGTATTTTGAGATTTTGATTTGAATTGGGTTTTATCAACGGTCCACTCGTGCTCAGGGTCAAAGATGGTCAAGGAGGCCGGGGCGCCGATTTTTAGCTCACCTCGTTCAAGGTTGAGAATCTCTGCAGGTCTTTTTGTCATTTTGCAGATAGCTTGCGAAAGGGTCAGCAGGCCGGGCCCCACCAAGTTTGATAAAACCAATCCTAAAGCCGTTTCCAAACCGACAATTCCCATGGGCGCTTTGATAAATTCAACTTCTTTCTCTTCTTTGGCATGAGGCGCGTGGTCGGTTGCAATCACATCGATGGTGCCGTCCTGCAACCCTTTCAGCATCGCGTCGACATCTTGCTGAGTTCGCAAGGGCGGGCTCATTTTGGCGTTTGTGTCCTGTTTCGACACAGCTTCTTCAGTAAGAATAAAATGGTGCGGCATGACTTCGCAAGTTACCTGAACCCCCTGTTTTTTTGCCTGCCTGACCAAATCAACCGCTTTGGCCGTCGAAATATGTGCAATGTGAATTTTAGCTCCGGTACATTCGGCCACTTGAATGTCTCTGGCAACCATAACTTCTTCCGCAATCCCCGGAATCCCCGGCAATCCTAAACGCATCGATACAACCCCCTCGTTCATGGCCCAATTTCCGGAAAAACTTTTATCTTCGCAATGCTCTATAATCGGCACGTCGAGTTTTTTTGCATTTTGCATGGCGCTCCGTAAAATCCCGGCTGTTGCCACCGGATCGCCATCGTCTGAAAATGCCACGGCGCCTGCTTGCACCAAAGCTTCCATTTCCGTTAGCACGGCGCCGGCTCTATCTTTTGTTACCGCAGCAATTGGAAAGACATCCACCAATAAATCTTTAGATTGATTTTTCAAGAACTCTATGATTTTCGGATTGTCAGCGGCAGGGGTTGTGTTCGGCATCGGGCAAACACCGGTAAATCCACCGGCCATGGCCGAGTCGCATCCCGTTTCAATCGTTTCTTTATGCTCACCACCGGGTTCGCGCAAATGCACGTGCATATCAATCAGACCCGGACAAAGCGCCAATCCATGCAAATCAACCACTTTACCACTAAAACCAGCGCTGCTTATTTTACCGATTTCTTTAAGTTTCCCATCTTCAATCACAACATCCTGCTTTTGCTCGCTCAGCTTTTCAGCCTCTATGACGCGGGCGTTGGTAAATAAAATTTTATCGATGCGTTTTATAGAATCGGTTGAACCCATATTTGTTATGCGGTATTGTCAAAAGTTTTTAGTTTTATCAGCGCTAAGCAAGCACTAAGTCTTATATACTACCTACTTTTATTTGCTTTTATTGTGGCCTGCCCTCTAACGAAACGCACCACCCTGTCTTTCTGAGCACATAATGCACTCATTCGCGCATCTCTAAATCACCCGATGTGCGAAGAATCTGATATCCGCACACCTTAGATTCTTCGCGCCACATGCTTAGGTATTCAAGGCAGGCATCCGTGACTTCGCGCTCAGAAAGACGCGGATGAAACTTCGAGCCAACTGGTAAGCTAACAAACTCCTGTAAATTGTCATTTTCGGAATTTTGAAATAAGCGAGGGCAGGGATTTGTATTAAGCTGACTTTATTTTCAGATCGCATTCTAAGATGTGGGCAATTAAGGCAACCCGGGCCCACATGCCATTTTCAACTTGCTCCCAGTAGCGGCTGCGTGGGTCGGCGTCAAAACTTACCGGAATTTCTTCCCTTCTGGGCAAAGGATGCATGACGATACAATTTGGTTTTAAAGAAGCGATGACGTCTTGGGTCAACGTGTAAGCACTATAATCGATGTTGCCTGCTGAGAATTCGTTGTCATATTCATCCTGGATTCTGGTCATATAAACCGCGTCCGCTTCTTTAGAAAAACCGAGCATCGAATCGCTTTCCCTAAACTTAATTCCGTGTTTAGTCATATATTTCTTCATGTCATCTTTTAACTTGAGGGAATCCGGAGAGACCAAATCAACTTTAACATCATTGTATTTACAGAGAAGATAAATCAGTGATCTCGCAGCCCGGCCTCTGGCGAGGTCGCCGACGAACATAATGCGTTTTCCATCTACCCCGCCCCTTTTGAGAAATTCACGATGCAAAGTGTAGACGTCAAGTAGAGCCTGGGTTGGATGCTGATCCATTCCTGAGCCGCCATTGATGATATGTTTGGAGACATCGGATTCGAGAAATTGCATGGCACATTGTTCAGCAAATCCCGGCTCCGGATAGCGAATAATAATCAAATCGTGGTACATGGCAAACGTGTGAACGCTATCAAGAGGCGTTTCTCCTTTCAACTCCGAAGAGGTACGGGTAGAGGTAACTTGCGCGGTTGAAATTCCCAGAATGGATGCCGCCGATTCGAAGGAAAGGAAAGTCCGAGTTGAAGGCTGCACAAAATAGAGCAGAGCGCGCATATTCGGCAGACAATTTTTGAGAAAGGAAGCCCCGATTGCACTGGTATATAGCTGCCGCGCCTTATTCGCGATCTTAAAAAAATCGTGCATCAATTCGTGTGTGAATTGCTGGGTATGGATAAGGTGCAGTAATCTGCCGGTATTTGTTACAAACTCTGGTTTGTCTTTTTTTGTCATTATTTGCTTTCTTAAGGTCTCGAGTTGCCTGGGTTTAATCTTAGTCAAATTTTATTTAAGAAAATTCCATAAAAAAAGCAAATGTTTTGTTACCTGCTAATTGAGGCAATAAAAAAACCCCGAAGTCTACTGATTCGGGGTCAAAAAGTTTCTTAAAATTTTCAAACAATTATCAATTCAAAATAAAATCCTCGGGATTCTGGGCGCGGCCTTTGTGCCAGACTTCGTAGTGCAAATGGGGCCCTGTGGCACGGCCTGTATCACCGGAGAGGCCGATCTCCTGCCATCGTTCAACTTGCTGACCTTGTTTGACATATATTTTGGAGAGATGGCCATACAAAGTTTTATAGCCAAATCCGTGGTCGATAATGACGACTCTGCCGTACCCTTTATTCAAGCGGTAGCGGACCCTGATAAATTCAACCTTGCCGGAGGCCGCGGCGTAAATTTTCGTGCCGTAACGGGCGGAAAGGTCGATGCCTTGATGATGTTTGACCCGCTCCACAAACGGGTCTCTGCGCCGGCCAAATTTATCCGTGACTCTGCCACCCTGCACAGGTCGAATCGATGGGATATATTTGATCTCTTTTTGCGTCTGCAAAAACTTATCTTCAATAACATCCTGGACATTTACAGCGCGACGAATTCTGGCCTCCAGGGCGTCGAGGTAGTCGGCCATCTTTTCAGTATGATATTCATAATCAAGCGGAACGGATGCCAACATAAGATCTTTTTCACTTAAAAGTGTCTGCATAATTTTATCGCTGTCGGGATCAGATGTGACCAGGCCTGCAATGATCTCCAAATCGTCCGTATCCTTCTCCAAAACGACCAATTTTTTATTGATCTCCTCAATATTATTCTGCAGGTTTTTTACTTTTTTCTTTAAAAAAGTGTTAGTCTTTGCAAGTGCAGTATTAGAACTATTCTCAAACAGCCGGTTGCTAATCGAAATCGAGCTAAACAGAATACTGCCGATTGCAACAGCCGTAACAAGAAAATAAACGGCTGCTCGCCGCACATTAAACTCAAACTGCCGAAACTCAGATTCCCTATCTGAGAAAAAAACCAGACGAATTTTATCCATACCGTATATCTTCTTTAACGCCGTAAGATTTTATTGTTTTTGGTGGATTTAACGAACGGGTTAAATACTTATTCAATATTTACAAACTTTGTACTGTTGATGCAGATTTTAAAAACTACGGAATATAAGAAACTTTTTTAAAAAAATCAACTTGTGCTGTCGGTGGTGGTGTGATTGGTCAAATTCGAATTCATAGAATTACATGAATGAACACGAGTATAGCTGAATGGATTTCGGCTAAGGCTTGCCTGTTTGACTCAAACCAAAATAAACGGCAAAATCCGATTCATCGTTTGCACTAAGCTCCAAACTAAATTTTAAACGTGAAGGAAGATGCAAATCAAGGCCAAACAATGGGCTCATTAGCAGACCGCTGGTGTACATTCCCTTTTCTCGGGTTACGGTTGTGTTTTGTCCACTAAATATGAGCTTATCTATTTTTGTTTCAAAACGTCGAATTATTTTAGTATTGATTCCGCCGTAAAAATTAGCAGCGCCGATTCTTTTTGTTAGGCCAAATGTCAGGTTAGTTTCACGCCAGTCATAATTTAATTCCAAAATTTGTGAACCGAATCCAAGAGTGGATTCCGAGGCCGGTTTACTGATAAATCTAATCATTTGGCCGTTGAAAAACAAAGACGTTTGCAAACTTTCAAAATTTAAAATTTGCAGGGATAGGCCGCCGCCATAAGCAATTTTGAATCCGTCATCTAATAGCGTGCGCGCAGAATCTGCGAGCGTAAGGCTCAAATTGGTCAGGCCAAAAAGGCCGTAAATGTCCAATTTGCTGCTTAGGCCATAGGAACCTTTTAAGAAAAATCGACGAGATTCATTTTTAATCCTAAAAATTTTTTTTGTAAAAAATCCGCCGTCCAAACTGATGGTAAATTCACCATTGCTTTCCGTATAAATAGGCGCGCCGGCCGGTTGAGCAATGAGTTCTCCAGCACCACTTAATATAGAAAAAAAGATCAGAATACACCACAAAAATTTTTGTAACATTAATTTCATTTTAATTCAATCTCAAGACAATTACTGGCGAAGATCTGACTACATTCCCATTTTGACTGTTGACGGAAATAGTCACCGGGGTTGCGATTGCCTTGGCATCCGGGTCCGCTGGATCGAGATTATTTACAAGAACCACCTGATAGCGAGTCACTCCGGGATCACCCGTTATAAGAGCGGTGTTCCAGGACAATGCCCCGCCGTTTGCAGACGCTATGATTTCGGAACCCGCAACAATCGGATTCCCATTGACATCGTAAATTTTGATATCAATTGTCGCCGGGAATCCGGGGAGTAAATCGGGTG
>JADFPY010000251.1 GCA_022562085.1 candidate division KSB1 bacterium
ACAGTTCCGGTAGAGCGATGCCAATGGTGACAGCTGCACCATTTTCTTTTGCTGTTCTTCTTTTTACAGAGCCGTTTGAATATTGGCTTGCCTTACTTCCTTCAAAATATTTCTCATCCTCAGAAGGTGGTTCACCGCTGACGTAGATAGTTGCTTTGCCCTTTACATCCAAGTTTTTAAAATCATCATACTCGAACTCTGAAGCCTGAATGCCAAAAGCAGTGAATATCAAATCGCGTGTCACTTCCACTCCGCTTTGATTGGGTGCAGTTACCACCAGGAAGTCATCTTTATATTTTAACGGGATCATTTCGCCATCGATTTCTATTTTAAATTCTGAGTCGGCCGAAATTTTTTTTTCATTTAAATAAACCGGTTGATAATAAGAGCCGTCTTCACCTACCGGGCGCAGTCCAAATTTATCAAATTGACTTGAAATATAGAGAGCGGCTATCCTGGCGCCGCGCGAACCGGTATCACGCCCTTCTAATGAATCGTCTGCCAAAAACACCACATGCCGGCGCAAATCACTGCTGCCGATGCTGTGCAATGCTGCCAAATGAGTGGCTGAAATATCCTCCGAAATTTCAGGTATTTCCGCCGAAGGGATTTTCACCGGTTCAGCTTTATTAGCAGCCGATACTCGGTCATCCAAATGGTCTTTAAAAATAATGATGCCGACCAACCCGGCGACGAGGATCAACAATAAAAGTGGGAACCTGAAATACATAAATCCTCCAAAGTTTTTATAATCAAACAGATCATTTTTGTAAATTAATTATTTTTCTAGCCTTATTAAAAACGGCGTCAAACATGGGCTCAGTGAGTCTCCCGGTAAAAGTATTTTGCTGACTGGGATGGTAGGATGCCACAAGCGTGAGTTTAGAGTTAAGTTTGGTTTCACCCGCATGCTCAAAAACAGGTCGTTTTTTAAAATCTGTAAGTCCCAAGTCCTGATACGTTGTAGTTACCGTATCAAAGCCAATTTTACCCAAAGCAATGACAACCTGCACACTTTTTAAAAGCTGAATCTCATTATAAAGATACGGCAGGCAGTTGCCTTTTTCCTCAGCAGTGGGTTTGTTTTGAGGAGGTGCGCAATGTAGCGCTGCGGTGATATAACACCCCTTCAAAACCAGTCCATCATTTCCATCTGTGGAAGTCGGTTGATTGGCAAAGTCAAACTTATGCAAAGCACGAAACAGCCAATCTCCACTGCGATCGCCGGTAAACATCCGGCCGGTTCTGTTGCCGCCGTGAGCCGCCGGTGCAAGGCCGACGATCAGAAGCTCTGCTTTGGGATCGCCAAAACTTGGAATTGGTTTCCCCCAGTAAGTTTCGTGGGCAAACCGCCGGACTTTTTCCTCAGCAATTTTCTCCCGCCAGGCGACCAATCGAGGACATTTTGTGCAGGCTATGATTTCTTTTTGTAATTGTTGGATCTGCGTGTTTTTCATGATGGTCTTGCGTTGACAGAAAAAGGGCAATACTTCTCATGTTTATTCCCCCCAGTTTGCGACTTCGTCCATAATAGAAGTTATCTTGGTCTTGACATCTTCGATACTTATTTTTTCACTTTGACTGAAATACCGGTTGACATCAACAACATAATCGCCTTCTACCGGAAAACCCCTGCCCCCCGTTGCAGGAAAATGCAACGTAGGCAAATTCGCGTCACCATTATTTAGGGCTTGCAAGCAATTAAAATTATTTGGGGTTCCCGATAGAAACACAGCAACCCTGCTACCGACATCAAATCGATGTCTTATTGGCATACCAATAAAAACATCATTTAACCCTTCCCAGGTATCATTAGAGACGGTATCATAGTTGATGAACCATGCCGGCGCCCGCATGTAATGCGCAGGTGACATTACAAAGGCGATTTTTTTGTCGCTCAAATCCGCCTTATAATAAGTGTTCATATTTATTAAATTTAACATTTCATACTTTATTGCTGGAACTCCAAAGGAAGGCGCGTAACAAGGAGTGTCAACTTTTGTAATCGTGCCAATGATAAAAAAAGGCCCCCACACTAAATCGTACAAATAATACTTTTTATGACTGAAATCTAGTTGCAAATATAGATCTTTGTCATGAAAAAGGTTTCCCATACCGCCTCTTACCCTGAGAGAGTTAAGATCTTCATTCTTATCGAGTTCAATGAGTTCTAATGGATTGTTTATCTTGGCAAGTACTCTCAGGGAGAATACCTTCATGAACTCAGTAGAATTGGGGCTAATTTTTGCAAGCAGGGGATCATAGCGGGATAGGTCTTTGACTGATTTAGTAAATGCTAAAATTGCTTCACCTTTCTCACGTTGCTCTAAAGGATTGATGAATTCTTGTGAATGCAACACCACAGGAATAGTCAAGATCATACCCAACAAAACCCACAGTAGTGTACAAGCTATTTTGAATAACATGCGAGTCGTCCTTAAAGTTTGTAAGTTAACAGGTCAGAAATGTCCGAAAGACTTTCTGACAAATTTCTACCCAAATAGATAATCGTCAATCAACTCTGACGACCATAATTGACCTACGTTTTTTTGTACCACTCAGCCAAGCGTTCAGAGGAAACTCCAAACCAGTACAAAATATGCAACGATGCCATTTTCAAATAAGTGCGCATAACACCGCCGGCTTTAAAACGCCTCGAAGAAGTAATTACTGGAGGGGCGATCAAAACCATATCTCCCATCTTTTTAAGACGACGGGATAGCTCAATATCTTCAAATAAACTTTGTAGCGGGAATCCTCCTGTCGCGAGATAATACTCACGGCTGAGAAAAATACCGTGATCGCCATAAAAGATTTTCGTAAAACGGAATCTTATTTTGTTAATCCATTCAGCCAGTTTTAAAATTGGGTGCCGGTCATCAAACTTCAAAATGAAACCGCCGGCAATGTGGCCATTTCCCTGCACTGTTTCAACAGCATTCAGGCAATGTTCAGGTGAAATTCTGCAGTCCGCGTGTAAGAAAAGGAGAACTTCGCCGCTTGACTTTTGTGCGCCACATGCAAGCTGCTGACCCCGCCCCCTCGGTCCCTGAATCACTGAAACATCATATTGTTCACAAATTTTTACCGAACGATCATGGGACCCACCATCAACAATAATGCATTCAATTGGAAAATCAAGATTACTTTTACAAAATTCAATGTCACTCAAAAGTCTGGGAAGCGTTGTCTCCTCATTTAAGACGGGGATGACTATACTAAGTTTCGATTGCAAGGTACTTTACTTAAGTTGGTTTAACCTTCCGTAAAATAAAATAAAAAGTAAGAATTGTCAAGTGAATATCCTGAGTTGAATATAATATTTGATACAAACTTTCGATTGATTATTTAGTTGAAAATACATAAATTGCGGTCAATTCTTTTGAAAATCAAGACCACATTTGGAGGATAAACAAATGGCGTCCGTTTCAGAGTTTCGCAATGGCATGGCCATAAGATACCACGGAAACATCTGGATAGTAAACGAATTTCAGCATGTAAAACCGGGAAAAGGCCAGGCTTTTATCAGGACAAAATTAAAACAATTGAAAACCGGCAAAGTGGTTGAAAACTCTTTTCGTCTTAGCGAGAATATCGAGGAAGTCCGCCTTGAAAATAAAGACATGCAGTACCTCTACGCGTCCGGAGATGAAATTGTGCTGATGGACAATGATACTTACGACCAAATTAATGCTCCTAAAGAAATGCTTGGAGACCAATTTAAGTTTCTCAAAGAGGGGAATCCGGTTGGGGTCCTATTTTTAGAAGGAAATATTGTCACGCTTTCGCTGCCAATGTTTATTGAGTTGGAGGTCGTTGAAGCAGCGCCAGGTGTCAAAGGCGATACCGTTTCGAATCTGCAGAAACCGGTTACACTCGAAACCGGGGCGGAAATTCAAGTTCCGCTCTTTATAAAAGAGGGTAATATTTTGAAAATCGACACGCGGGATGGCCGGTACATCGAAAGAGTAAATTGACTCAAACAAAAAAGGCCGCCTCGACGGGCGGCCTTTTTTGTCTGTTGGAAATTTAGATTAAAATCTTATTTGAAAATAAAAGAGCAAAGCATAAGCTACTACCACGCAGGCAAATAGCAATAAAAATCTCGGGTAGTAAATGCGCTTATAATGTTTAACTTCCATAAAGTCTTGCTGCCTCCGCATTAGTTGAAACTTGCCATTTTTGCATAACTTTCAATATCGGTTTAAATTTACCGAATCTGTACCACAAACATCCTTCAACCACCCATCATATCAAATCAAGACGGCCAAAACATACAACAATCAGGAGCCAAATGCAAGGCTTTTTGTTAAAATTTTGCAAAAAAACGTGTAAAATTTGTGTACAAAATGACTTGAGAATTAATTGGTAATTCGGGAGAGAACCTCAGGGTATTTTAAGCCGGATCCCGTGTTGAAAAGCACAATTTTGTCACTACGATTCACCTCACCTTTCTCTTTTAAAAGCTTTAAGGCTGCGTAAGTAGCAGCCCCTTCCGGGCAGACAATCATACCTTCTTTCTGTGCCAACTCACTCAGTGAATCGAGGATTTCTTCATCTGAAACGGAAACTGCAAGTCCGCTGCTTTCTTTAAGCGCCTGCAGAATGAGCGCATCTCCAAAAGCTTTTGGTACCCGTAATCCCGCTGCAACCGTCTCGGCATTTTCGAAAAATTCTGACTCCATTTTTCCGGCTTCGAATGCCTGTGTAATCGGATCGCAGCCGGTCGACTGCACGGAAATCATGCGCGGCAGATCGCCGGAAAGCCAGCCCAGTTCCTTTAGTTCGCCAAACGCTTTCCACATGCCGATTAAGCCGGTGCCACCGCCGGTTGGATAAATAATAACGTCAGGCAGCTGCCAGGAAAATTGCTCCGCTATCTCAAGTCCCATGGTTTTCTTACCTTCGATGCGGTACGGCTCTTTCAATGTGGAGACATCAAACCAGCCCATCTCCTCTTTCCTTTCGGCCACAATTTTACCGCAGTCGCTGATTATACCATCAACCAAGGTCACATTTGCACCGGTTAATTTCGATTCGAGATAATTGATATTTGGCACATCCTTTGGCATAAAAATAAAGCATTCCATCCCGGCGCGGATGGCATAAGACGCCAAAGCGCCGCCGGCATTTCCAGCGGTTGGAATGGCGACTTTGCTCACTCCTAATTCATGGGCTTTTGAAATTGCCATCGCCAGGCCGCGCGCTTTAAAACTGCCCGTCGGAATTTGGGAGTCATCCTTCACCCAAATATTATCTAAACCCATTCGAGGCTGCAATTTTATGAGCGGTGTAAACCCCTCTCCCAAAGTTATGATATGTCTCTCGTCTAAAACCGGTAAAAGCTCATAGTAACGCCAGAGGTTTGTTTCTCTACCCGAAAAAATATCTCTGCTTAACTCCGACTTTGCTTTTTCCAGGTCATAAATGGCTAAAAGCGGTTTGTTGCAAGAAGTGCAAAATGTTTGCAATTCTCGAGGGTCGAACTTTTCCTGACACTTGCTGCAGATGAGATGGGAAAGATATGATTTCATGATTTTATATTATGTTTGTTATTAGAATTTGATTAAGTGTTTTAGAAAAAGGCGCTTCTTGTCATGCCCGAATTCTTTTAATCGGGCATCCATGCTTATAAGAAAAACTGGATACCTGCTAGAAACATGCAGGCATGACATCTGAGGTGTTTGTGGTTATTCTTCTTCGCCTCCGAAATACAAATAGCGATTGATTAAACTCACATACGAGCTCCATTTGCGGCCGGGCTCTTTTTCTCTTTTTGTAATTCTCTGGTAGGCATTCGCATTCGAGTCTATTTCATCAGCATAATAAAGAATCAGTCCTTCCAATGTCATGGGTACAACCGGGGAGGCATGCTCCAACTTGCCCTGGTGACTTAAAATAAGATGAGTCAATTCCATTTCTAAATCCTTAGGAAAATCTCTTATCTCTCGGATTTTATCTTTGACCATCTGCGCCCCGATAACGATGTGCCCGACCAGCCGGCCGTCATCGGTGAAATCGATCAGTGTTTTGTAGGTGTAGGATGAAATTTTGCCAATATCGTGCAGCAGTCCCGCTGCTATTATAAGATCCCGTTTGATATTTGGATACATTTGGCCAACGCGGTCGGCAATGTCTGTCACGGACAGGGTATGCTCTAAAAGGCCGCCGAGATAGTTGTGATGCCAGAGCTTTCCCCCGGGCGCGTCTTTAAATTGCTGCCTGATTTCACTGTCGGTGAATACCAGCTTGAGCAGTTCTTTCAAATATGAATTTTCAACACTGGCGATTAGTTCGTCAAGGTGGGACAGCAAAGCCTCGCGATCTTTATCCACAACCGGGACAAGCTCTTTTATGTCAAACTCATCGCTTTCTTCGGCTTTCCTGATTTTTTCAATATTCAGATGAAGTTTATCTTTAAAATGAATGGCGGTGGCTTTAACCTTCATAATGTCTCCAAGCTCAATAGCCTCGTAAACTTCTTGTGGCTTCTCCCAAACCGTTCCGTTGATTCTTTGAGAAGCATCCCCTAATTCCAAAGATAGATAAATTTCATCGGAATTAAACTTGGTTCTAATCGCCTTTTTCCGCAATATAAAAAAGGAGACGAATTTGTCACCGGGTTTTAAGTCTTTTATCATTTTATCTCGCTACCAAGGGGTTATGGTTAAATGTTCTTGTGCCCTTTCTGTAATTTCACCTCGGCCCATAATCATTGAACGGTACCGACCTTCCAGCCAGAGCGGCGTCTGATCTTTGTAATGTTTGCTCATCCTCTGGCCGGACTGGCCGGTGGTGATGACCGACAGTGTATGATTTAAATCGCACAAGTCAACCAACTGCCTTGTGGAAGCTCCCAGGTTTGCCTCGAAAG
>JADFPY010000252.1 GCA_022562085.1 candidate division KSB1 bacterium
ACAAAGTCATAAATGGAAGCCCATCTTCCAAACAATTTCTTTATGTATGAGTAATATTCTTCATCCGTCATAGATTACTTTCAAATTCTATTTGACATAAGTAATTATTTTTTATTTCGCGCCTAACCCCTAAACCCCGCAGTGAGAGGTGAAGGGGGGAGTGAAGATGGGTGAGGGTAACGGAAGGAGCCCGTAGGGCGACTGGAGTTACCCTCATGCCCGTCGCGTTTGTCGACACTATTTATTGAAGCAAAAGGAAACCAATTGTAAATTGTATTGCCACACAGTTTACATTTTGGAGGAATCCCTATGCTTCAAGACTATATTGAGCAATTTTTACATTACTGTCAAGTCTCAAATTTTCCACCGAAGTCCATCGAAGCTTTTACTGCCCGCCTCAGGCAATTTGACCGCTATTGTCAAACTCTTGCCGCCGGCTCAATTGCAGATCTAACCTACCAGCATCTTCTGGTTTTCGTAGCCGATTTTGAGGCGCCATCGGTTCATGTCAAAAAGAATCGCGTCTGGGCATTGCACCACTTTTACCATTTCCTCAAGCTAAACCAACTCATCGATGAAAACATAGCGGCTTATATTCCTTATCCAAAAATCTGGCGGAAAGTCCCACAATACCTCACAACAGCCGAGTTTAATCAACTCCTCGAACATTTCGCTTGCCGGGCAGACTCACCGCATGGCCTCAGAAACCTCATTGTCATCATGCTGTTCGGTTTTTTAGGACTGAGGCTGCGCTCTGTGTTAAAACTCGATGTTGCAGACGTCGACCTCAGTGCCGCCCTCATCCGGATACGGGAAAAAGGCAATGTCCAAAGGCTGCTTCCTTTGCCTGATATCCTCTGCAGGACACTGACCCGCTATCGGCAGACACTTGAGCACCCTCGAGGCCCGCTGTTGCTCTCGAAACGCAGAAAAAGACTCTCAGAGCGCACTGTACAAGACTTCCTGCGCGCGGCTATGGCTGAACTGGGCATAGACAAGCATCTACATGCGCATCTCTTGCGGCATACCGCTGCTACTTGCCTCAATAAAGTCGCTGGTCCGGATATCACACAGCATGTTCTCGGCCATGCCGCGCGCCGGAACACCGAACAATACATCCACCTCAATCCCGATGTCTATGCGGTCTACATGAAAAAACATCCCTACATGAACCTGTGAAAGGAGAAGCACTATGCAAACACTCATGCAAACCTATCACAAAGAACTGGCCGATATTGCCGGCTTTGCCCCGGACACGGTCGAAAACTATGAAATCTGCCTCGGAAAATTCTTTGATTATGCCACCCGTCAACTAAACATCGACCCACTGGAGGCCGGCGCCAAAGACCTCCTGGCATGGATGGCACATTTAAAACAACAACAGCTGAGCCGAAGCCGTTTGACCCACCATAAAGCTGCCCTCAAACACTTCTTTGGCCTTCTGGTCAAACAGAAACAACGTCAGCATAATCCGGCAGAACTTTTGTTCACCCCTCGTAAAAGGAAAAGCGACCGCAATCAGCCGCTCAGTCCGGCTATCGCTTTTAAGCTCTTACGCTCGATGAAGCGCGACACCTGGCTCGGGGAGCGCAACTTCGTGATTGTCTCCATGCTCTGGGCGCTGGGACTCAGAATAGGCGAACTAACTGCCCTCAAGGTCGGCAGCTTCGAGCCGGAGCATGAGCCTGAAATTAAGGTCGGCTTGTTGCGTGTTCAGGGCAAAGGCAAAAAAGAGCGCGCCCTGTTTGTGGCTAAGCTCTACAGCAATCTCGTCGGTTATCTCGGCCACCCGGAGACACCTAAACAGATGACTTCACCCATGTTTCCCATCTCCAACAACAAAGGCAAACAACTCTCCACTGACCGGGCACGAGGCATGATTAAAGAACTCACACACGCGGCAGGCATCAAGCTGCGTATCACTCCGCATGTGCTCAGACATTCCTTCGCCACTCACATGTACACCAATGATGTACCGGTTGAAGCTATTGAGGCCATGTTAGGTCATACCACCACCGATGAGACCTCTATTTATATCCACGTGCCCAAAGCACGAAAAAAACAGGCGTTAGCGAAAATCACCATTGAAAGGCCTGCCTTGAGCGCAGCCGAAAGGAGCTTTACCCCGTGAGATAAAGGCAATGAACTTGTGGGGTTAAGCCTGTTTTAATTTAAACCATAATCAATTACTTTTAACATGAATAAATTAAACTATCTAACGGGGTAAATCATGGCTGTAGCCGCTGCGCAGTTTTTCAATCACATCGATGCTTTTGTTGACTATCGTAAGACTATCTACGAAACCTCAGGCGAGACCATCAGAAGCAACTGCATCGACTTAAACCTGTTTAGAGATTTTGTCAAAGAGCGCAAAACCGAATTCATCGATGGCCCAACAGTGATGAGTTTCCAATATCACCTGAAAAAACAGCGCAACAACTCCGGCCCTTCCATCAACCGCAAAATCTTTACCCTCAGAAGCTATGGCCATTTCTTAAGGCTGCAGGAAGTTCCAAAAGCTGATAAGCTGCCGTTCTACGATGTACTCAAGGTCAGGGGCGGCTATCGACAACGACCTGATGCGCTCACACATGAGCAACTCAAAGAATTATTTGATAGCATTGACCGGACAAGCTTCTTGGGCATTCGTGACTATGCCGTCTATGCTTTAATGTATGACCTTGGTTTGCGTGTCGGCGAAATCTATAAGCTCAATGTCGAAGATATCGATTTGAAGAAGAAAACACTCACCGTGCTTGGCAAAGGTAAGCGCCGCCGTGAGCTTTACCTGAATCCGGAAATGCTGCAGGTGCTGTCTGAATGGCTGGCGGTGCGCCACAATTTTAAGAACAGTAAACTAACCCGGGCTTTGTTCATTTCAAAAAAGGGCAACCGGCTGGCGATCCGAACCACCGAAGACAATATGAGAAAGCTCGTCGACCGCCTCGATTTCAAGCTGCATTTCCGGGTGACTTGCCATACCCTGCGTCACACCTTTGCTTCGCATCTCAATGACAACGGCGAGGATATCCTGGTCATTCAGAGTCTCCTGGGTCACGCATCACCACGCAGCACGAGAATCTATATTCATCCATCACAACAACGCATTCGCGAAGCCCTGGAGAAACTGCCGGGAGTTATTTATCTGAATCAGTTACTGGATGCCGGCGTCCTAAACCTGAATTTTCAACCCCAACATCGACAAAGAGAATGAGCTGAGTAAAATACAACTGCAAACAGAATTTCAGTCAACGATGACAAAAGCGTCGTGGGAGTCGTACGCCCTGATATGCAAAATATGCTTTTTTACAACAAAATAGTTTGAATTCGTAGTCTTTATCACTACTTTTGTCCGGCAATCAAACAATTGGTGCCTTGCTGCTTCATCAACCTCCTTCAAGCACCTCTAATTGCGCCTAACTCGCCGACTTACTGCGGGGTTCGTTCCGCTTCACGCGCGGCGGGATTCAATGTGTGTAGCTTGCCCCAAAAATCAAATTCGAAAAATTCACTGATCTTTGCCAAAGTGCCACAGCCCCCCGTCGCTGTGCAAGCGGTTGTTATGTGGCGACAACTCGAATTCATTTTTTGTTTCTGCTTTAGATCTCAAAGAAATGTCCTTAGAATTCGAAATAACCTCGTACTTTTTTACAAAACTTATATCGTAAAATAGTTAATTGCCCTCAGTGAGCTGCTCGAACATAGTAGAGCCAATCGGCATGGTTGACGTTGCAATAACCGTGGTTAAAATCGACCGTCCAGGAACTTGAGGCGTTTCTTTGGTCGGCTGTCCAAATCCGGTCTTGTGTAACATCAAAATCAGTATTGATACATAAGCCTTCGTCGTTTTTCATCGGCTCGGTTAAGGACATAGCTTCTTCAAGTGTCGGTAGGCGCCAATTGTCATATCCGCCGTATTTTTCATTGTTAAGCGCAGTTATGTATTTCCGAGCTTTTGTAAGATTCTTCGCAGCTTCTTTAGAGCCGCTCTGCTGCCAGAGCAAACCCGTAGTGTGGTCAATCATTAACTTTCTTGTCCTGGATGTTATTCGCTTGTAAATATGCTGGATACCTTCTGCTTTCCAGTTTTCACGACAGTCAAAAAAAATTCTCTCCTTGAGCATTTTCTGCATATCTTCGCGTGCTAGGTTATTAATGGGTTGTGAGCGAAGCACTACAGGTTGCACTATGCCTTTCAGAGCCTCGCTGAGGGATCTTATCAGCTTCTTGAACCCACCCTGTTTATATAAATCTATCCTATGGGAATTACTGAATTCATGTACAAGTGGAGTTGCATAATCTTCAAGTCTCACCGGAATTAAATGATTACTTGCAGAGAGTTTGTTCCTCCATTCTTCTAGAGCTTCTCTAAATTCGTCTTGCACAATACCTTGGTAATTCATAGAATGCCTAGATAAACAAGCTAAAAAGAGAGCCGATTCCTTGATCGCCGCTTTTATTGCATCGCTCCAATCTTCGCCACCTGCCATGTCTTGACTATCCATCCAGGGTTTGAAACCAGCTTGACACAGTTTCTGATAAAGCGCTTTGATTCTTGGCAAATCCTTATGCGCATAGCTGAGAAAAATTCTTGGCTTCTCACTCTTCAATTCTTCGAATATCAGTTAAATAAGCTGATAACCCTGCTATTTATGTTTTCATTTGGTATTACTACTGATTCAGCACATAACGCCATGCTCACTTGTGGCCATTCATAGGAGAAACTTCGACAAATAGATGCAGATGCTAATCTCAAAATTCCAAGATTACGTCCCTGAATGGCCATCAGGTGCAGCAAATGTTAGGTACGCAGGTAAAAACAATTTAAGCAGAAAAAATTAAATGGTTACTCAAGCAGTTCAAAAATAACCGTAATATTCGTATTAAATTCAATGAATTGCTTAATATCAATAAGAGAAGTTGTCGCCTTAAGAAAAGAAACTGCTTCACCTCTCGTCGGCCTCTGACGAGAACGTTGCGTCACTACTTCTAAGATTTCCCCTAATTTTTTCCCAAGATTATCTGCAATGATTTGTGCTTCCTTTTTTGCTTGCTCAAGAGCTCTTATTGATAAGTCATCCAGAGCCTTTTTGCGCTGACTTGATGAAAATGTTGCCCTGAAATCATTAAATCCATTTGACAGGAGTGCAATTTGAAATGCCTCATACTTTTGAATATTATTTAGCGTTACATTTATACCTTGTCTTGTTTGAAAGTATTGTTTTTGTTTTTTATAGTTACGAGCTTTAGATATATTCAGCAATGAATAAGTGACGGAACTATCGGGTATTTCGAATTTTTTGAAAAGGGGTATTAAATCTTTTTCTTTATTTTTATGAAAATCATATGCTTCTTGGGCATTTTGTTTAGTAACATTGAGATTAATTGAAAAGATAATTTCATCAGCAGGTACTTTAATAGCTGAGTAAGTTTGTACTTTCACGGTGGTTTGTGTAGTTTCTTGTGCAGTAACAGAATTTGCAAACAAACTACAAGAGGGTTTTCAAGAAAATAATGATTTAAGATTAATGTTATTAGGAAAAAGGATTAGTTAATAAATTAAAATTTCTTTTTCAATATGGAGTATTTTTTTCGATTTATTATTGAATTATCTATATCTTGAATGATTTGTTTATTCTTATTTTTCCCAGTATAATGATTAATTAATTTCAAGTATTTTTTTATTGATTCTCTCGTAATTTTTTCAAGTAATGAACTAATTTCTTCTATATCAAGACTTTTTTCATCGATTATTATTTCACGCTTACTTTCTCCATGAACCAGTCCACTGCGAAAATTATAGGCTTTTTTTAAGAAATCATGATAAAATTCACGCTTTTCATCATTTGTTCCCATTACCATACAACATCTTTGAGAAAGTTTACGGGTAAGATCACCAGGGCCAGAAGTATAAAGAGATTCTAATGAAGTGACAAAGTCGATTATTTTATCAACTAGTGAAGACCGATTGAGACCAGTTCTAAATCTACTAATTGCTATTTGAACAAACAAATTTTCTTTTTGTTCAATATTTGTTTTTTTTAAAGTATAGTAGAAATTTTTTAAAGAATAATATTTTTCTTTTACAAAAATTAATTGATTTTTTACAGGAAAATTTTTAACTTCTATTCCTCGTTCAAAAGGTTTCCAATGATAATTGATGTTCTGATAAATAGTTGCAATTTGTAAATCCCCCATAAAATTTAATGTTAATGCATCTAAAAGCAATTGAAATTCTTTTTTTACATTATCAAACCCTGATGAAAGATTATCGGAGAGTAAAAAAGTTGAAAGAACATGAGTTATTTCTCGATTAAGATCAGAAATTCTTTTTTTCTCATCAAGTTTAGAGATTGTTTTTAGTTCATAATCAGTAATTTTTCTAAGGGTTATTTTCCCGAATTGTAAAGATTCGTGTTTAGTATTGTATTGGAAATTATATAATGGCATAATGTATTCATCAGTAGTATAATTTTTTATGAATGAAAAAAAATCCTTGATTGCTTGATTAAAGATTTTTTCATTAAATTCAAAATTTTTTTGTAAATTTAAGTAGTGAATTAGAAGTTTTTTCGGTAAAATTTTGGTCAGTTCTTGAATATCCTTAGGAATTTCTTGTTCTTTTTGTTTATAGAAATTTTGATAGTATTTTTTTATTGGCTGTTCTGATAGGGCTAGATTTAGCAAAACAAAATCTTGTAATTTCTCCAATTCACTTGAGATGGATGTTTCAACAAAATAATCATAATTTATAATTTTTTTTTCAATAACTTTGTTATACTTACCTGATTTCAATTGGGGGTAAGGCTCCTCACTTGTAGTTAAGGTGCTTTTGTTTTT
>JADFPY010000253.1 GCA_022562085.1 candidate division KSB1 bacterium
CCGGATATCATTATTTTAGATAGCATGTCTATCTCCAAGCGAAGCGGGCCTCAAGCATCGCCGACACTGCCGACAAAAAAATCCGACGCTCAGGCGAATTGCAATTTAGGTGACAGGTGTAAAGAAAAACAGCCGCCCCCGAGGCTGCACGTCTATAATTTGACAGGGTAGTTTCTGTTATTGGTGGTACGACCCTACCCTAACTGGCCTCCCCTGATGGAGGAGGAAACAATCCGAGCTGCTGCAAAATAACCATGTTGTCCCACGTGACCCAGGTTTCCACTATTTTCCCATTGTCCAGACGATGATATCCGGAAAACTCGGAGTATATTCTCTTTCCCGTGGGAGGAAATGGTCCCATTTGACCTGTGTGAGTGCCGCTAAAACTGCCATAAAAGGCAACGAGATCTCCTTCGGCAATGAATACTTGTGCCTTATTTTCAATATCTGTAAAGGTTTTATCCCATTCCCGGACAAGCGCTTTGAAATCATCAAGACTTTCGACAACTACATCAGGTGTTGCCTGACAATGCCGCACATAGCCTTCTGCGATGTACTGATCCAGTTCCTCGTAAGCAGTATCCTGCAGGACCTCAAATGCTTTCCTTACAATTTCCTTGTTTCGTTCTTCGGTATTCATGTTTGTGCACGAAAGCGAAAAAGCGGCTATGCATAGGATACAGACGCAGGTCAGAAAACAAAAAACACGTACATTTTTTAGACTCATCTCTCCTCCTAATTGAATGACTTTGGCTTGCTTAATCTCTGTTATTTGGTGGGTCCGATCCCACCCAACTCTACTGCAATGTAGCAACAACCGCGGTTTTAAACAGTCCCGCCCTTGCTTGCCTTCATTTCCTCTATCAATGCAGGAATCGCGTTCTCTAGATTCTTCTTATAAATTTTAGCAAACAACTTTCCGAAGAAAGAGACGCCCATGCCATCGGCCTCAATTACCCAGGTAAGTTTAGTGCTGCGTGCATCAACCTCCTCAAAGATGTGGTCGTAATGGACGGCTAACCACAGGAAACGCCCTCCCCACTTCCAATTATTATATGGGTTGAATTCGACCATGGTGAAGGCAGATTTGATGCCATTGCTCAGATAAATGACGCCTTGCGACTTTGGGTTCAATGGACTTCCAGCCCGGAGTTTCACCTGCTTGATGTGCTTAGCCCAGGTCGGCCATTTCTCGACATTTGACAAATGCTGCCAGGCGTCTTTAACTGGCAACTCAACTATGAACTCTCGTCGAAGCAGCATACGCATTTTGTTAATCCATCCTGCTGTCTATCAATATGACTATATTTTATAATGCCGAAAATAGCAATCTAAATGTATATACTTCTCTGGTTTGGCGATTTGAACTGCGCAATTGGAAGAGAATACCATCATGAGTTCCTCCTCCTTTTTTCGGCGGGAAATCTTATTTACAAAATGTAAAATTACCAAGAATTAGTCAAGAAAAAATATTTTCAGGGGAGGATTCAAGGTGGTCGAGGCCTGCAACCGACCGCAAACAAATTTTTGCTCAGAAAAAGCAGGAAGCTATGACAACTACAGCGTCACGACAGGTGAAGAAGCAAAACCCGTTTCTTCAAACGGTGGCACAACCGCAAAATACCTGCCGAACGCCGTGTCGTTTGGTCCGGGTATGCCCGGTGAAAAATACATGGGACATACGGCAAATGAGTTCAAGAAGCTGAGCAATCTGCTTTTGGATACGCAGATGTTTTCCGAAATGATGTTGCGTATTGGCAATCTGGAAACGCTGTAGGATCGCTTTGGAACTGATCCTTTAGGAGATTCAACGTCAGCATGAACAAACACGACGGTTGGCGTCGTTCAATTCTAACTATTTCATACGAGAGTTGACAAAACTTAGCGGTTGAGCTTCTCTACTTGCGTAACACACATGAGGAAAGAAGAAAGGAGTTCAATATGACAGAGGGTTTTGTATTAGCTGATGGCGACGGGCCAGTGATTTTTAAGTTTTAGCTTAAGGGAAGAAAACAAAGAGACAGCATAATCTAAATATTCAAACCCAGGAACTCACGTTCGGCTCTGGCAATATATTCACTATCTTGGTAAAAAGCCAACAAATTACTCAACTCAAGTTGTGCGAGGCGGGGATCTCCGGCTTTAAGATAAGCGATCCCGATCATAAATTGAGCGTCATCAGTCTTATTATTGTTTTCAAAAGCGAAAACTCTCTCGAACTCAGCAATGGCCACTTGGTAATTTCCCAAAGCATAATTGCTCTCTGCAATCCAGTACTGAGCGTTGTCAGCCAAATTATCCGAGTCGCTCTGACGCAGCAATTCCTGAAATTTTACAATAGCCAGATCAAACCTTTTCCCGTAGACATCATCAAGGGCGTCCTGGTAATATTGTGCATACTCGGAATTACTTTTCAGGCGAGGAGCAGTTTGATTTGTGGAAGCGAAGTTAAAGTCGCTTCCTTTAGGTACGTCAAAAAGGTTACTGAGCGCCGCGAGCTGATGGTCGGCTTCTTGCATTTCCAGGCGTAAACTATCGAGCATCGAGTTTCTGGAGCCTGAAAGTTTTTCTAACTCAGCTATTTCAACTTCCAAGTCCAAAAAGAGTTCTTCACTCAGAAAGTCTTGCTCAGCGGCGCTCATGTCGGCGCTGGAGGGACCAATACCAAGAGCTGCCAATATTTCCCGTCTTTGAAGATCTTCTAGTTTTGTTGCCTCCTGATCTAAAATCGCAAATTGCGTTATTAAATCCGAGTTTTCAGATTCGCTATAACCGTTTTTTGAGTTGGCAAATTCGTCGTCATAAGCGACAGTTGGTACGCGTCCGCTGCACACCATAAATAATCCCCAAATCATTAAAAGAAGTGAAATAAATGAGGTGCTTAAGATTCTTCTTACTTCGGACATGATGTGTACTCCTTTAGTTATAAAACATTAATAATTGCAAAGCGTCCGCTGACCTTGATTATTTCTATGGTGTCAATCGCCCATCAAAATGTGGCAAAGATGGATGACACCACTACAAGGAATAAAATATATTTTCGCATTTTTTCACCTCAGATGTGTTGTGAGACTTGCCATAAGTGCTGAAAAAATGTTTAAGCTTTTTTGAGGAACACATCCATTAATGCAAAGGGTGTACCAATCTTTAAGATATGTATTTAAGTGCTAAATAAACAGTATACTGATAGGGAGCGCTGTTTAAGAAACATGTAAATTTGTGCGGGGTTTTTTCATGATTGTAATACAAAAGCGTAATGAGGGATTTTAAACTTAAAATTTATCGAATATCAGCGTCTAGGAAAAATAGTTTGAGTAAAATTTACCCTCGCCGATCTTTTCGATGACTTTGTAATGTGAGATTGTTTTGCCGATCATTGGCTACCCATAATCTTGTTTGTAAAAAGTGTTGATTTAAATGCTTTCGAGGAGGCGGATTTGTAAACTTCCAAAGGTAAAGAAACTCTAACAAATCAAGGGAAAATTCTAAATGGTCATCAAAGGTGATTTGAATGAGGAACCATCGACTGGTTCCGCAACCAGTTAAAGCTCTATTCAAAAGGCCAGGAAAGATTTGTCCCGCTCCACCCCACTCTCAGGAAAATGCTGCTGGACCGGAAAGCGGAAATTGAATATTTCGACCCGGATGAACATATAATCCCATTTATTCGGGACACTCTCACCGCTTATTTGAGCCGGGCTAAAAAGAAAGCTGGAATCGACAAGAAGGGGGCTGTTCACATTTTAAGACATACGGCGTCGACGAAGCTTTTGAGTAATTCTCAGAATATCCGCTATGCTCAGGAACTCCTGGGACATAAAGACATCAGTACAACACAAATTTATACGCCTGTCACCAAAGAGGAACCGGATAAGGCTGTGAAGCAAGCATTTTCTTAATACTTAGGCTGCGTATCACTGTTAACCTTTTATGTTGAAAAAGAGGGATTTAGATCCCCCACCCCCCACTTAAGTGAACATTAGCACCATTTATATAGCACGCCTCATCCGAGAGAAGAAACCGCACAATAGAGACCACATCTTGGGTGCTACCTATATATCCGGCCGGAATTTTCTTCGCCATGGCTTCCAATTCTGCTTCAGGCGCGCTACCGGAGTTAATGAATCCGGGGGAAATGGCGTTAACTGTGATTCCATGCGGTGCCAGTAAGCGTGCCAATGACCGCGTTAATACAAGTACCCCAACCTTTGCAATGTAATGTGCGGTGAGTTGAGGTTGAGCGACTTGGCGATCCGCATTGGCCATGCTAAAACTGATGATACGCCCCCATTTACGCGCCTTCATCCCGGGCGCTACCGCACGACTCAAGTAAAAAACGGGATGTAGATTATTATCAAACATGGCATGCCAGCCTTCGACGGTTTCTTCGAGAAGATTTATGCGGTGATACGGTCCAGCGCAATTGATTACAGCGTCGATGCGTCCCCACTCCCGCTCTACTTGCTTCGCAAGTCCTTCAGCAGGTTTGGGCTTGGAGACATCACACCGAATGGCAAGGCCGTGGCTACCTCTTTTCCGTATTTCGGCTAGCGTCTTTTCCCCGTCCGTTTGGCTCGTGCGGTAACATACAGCTATCTTCCAGCCTTCATCGGCCAAAGATAGAGCAATGGCTCGTCCGATACCTCGTGCCCCTCCCGTTATCAAGGCAACTCGTTCGTCCATCTCATCCTCCTTTTAACTTCATTTCAGGCAATCACCAAAACATAGAAGCTTTCTGGTAAAAGATCGATCTGTGGATTTCCCTGATTCTTCATTACGTTCGAGCATGAAATTCACACGCCTGTAACGCTTAGGTTAACCTGGCAAACCGCTCTACACTAAGACTGATAAAATGACCTTAGCTTTCAATTTATCCACACAGTTTCAATTGAAACACGGCGGCGGTTTGGTCAGGTTGAACCTTTTGTTAGGCTACTGCCCTGAGTTATTGCTGATTAATCATACAAAAATTGTTTGACCTTTGATTCAAAGAAATCGTAACTGTATGCACCTGTGAAATACTCTTGGATGATTCCTTTCTTATCAATTAAAAAAGTCACAGGTCGTGCCGAGCCCAAGTCATCTCTAACCCATTCAAAAACATCCACATAACCGGACAGGAAATCGAATGGATATTGTTTGGCATAATCTAATACTGTCTCTCTTGATTCATCGGATAGAGCGATTACAGTCAAACCTTCGTCTGCATATACTTTTTGCAAACGATTTAGATCCGGCATCTCTTTCAGACACGGCGGACACCACGTCGCCCAAATATTGACCAGAATGACGTTGCCAAAGTATTCACTAATATCGTGTTCTGTGTCATCAGAAACAAGTTTGAATGATAAATTAGGTGCTTTTCCCCCTTTAATCTCTTCAAACTGTTGCAAAATCATTCCTGTGTGTGGCTTTTCCATAGTTATGCCAACAAAGGCCAAAACGGAAAGAACGATAAAGAACAATGACAAAACCGCGCTGAGCCATCCAAAGATGCCCCTTGGAAGATGATACTTATTTTTTCTTCCAAGCATATAGATAATTCCAAGACCGATAATAATGGCTAATACTAAAATCAATTGACCCCAATCGAGAACAAACTTAGCATTATGTGCAATGAAATCTCTCATTGGAAACCTCTCTTTTCAATTAATATTTTACGTCTGAGATTATATCAATCAGACAACAGAGGCTGCCATTTTGTTGCCCGGCTTGTGCCATTAGAACTTCAAGATCAATTTAAAGTCAGTCTACCTAAACTCCCGCTTACCCGATTAGGCGTCGATGTAAGAATCACCCACCGCCACAATGCTTTTCATAATTATTAGTAACTACAATTTCATCCACGTTGATCGCTTTGATTATTTTTTCCATTTTGGGAGCTTGCATTGAATATCCTTCATTGTTACTGAAATAGGAAAATAATTTGTTGTAAATATCAAGAACCTCTTCTTTAGGGCCACATGCACATAAGGAACCTGGGATGTTAATATTCAGTTCTCGCAACATTTCCTTTTCAATTTTATGAACCTTTTCAAGATATGAAATTTCATTTAGCTCTTGTTTCATCCGGTCAATCCTTTTGAAATTTGCGACCCAGTCGAATTTTTTAAAACGCAAACATCCAATAAATACTGCACTTGCCTCATAGTATTCTCTCCATGGGGATCCCCTCTCCCATGGTTTTCCAATTAATAAAGGGTAATCTGAATAGAAAATCTTGTCCTCTTTGGATCCATATCCCATTGCAATGCGCGCAAGAGCTTCCATTGATGGTTCATCATATTGGTCTGGCCCATCAGCTCGTGGAAGGTGTTTAAAGGCGGGAATAAACTTCGTGAAATGATCTCGACTTAGGTCATGAAATTTGAAATGTCGTTCTCTGTTTCGAACTCTTTCTTCTTTAGTTGGACGGAAATAGGTTGGATCACTGCGTGATTTTCCGAGCCATCCCATTTCGATATCGGTACTTAGCTCCCAAAAGAACTTTAAAATTATTTCTAATTCTCGTGAAAAATTCGCGAACGAAGTATTGGATTGACCTTTACCTTTACAAAATTTTTTCCAGCCATTTTTATAATCGCTTACTGCCTTTCTGAATGGACTAGGAATTTCACTATCAAATTCCCCATAATGTTCTGGGGCAACTGCTGCTTCACATGCCAGATGATATTCTTCTTCGACTAGGAATTTTTCTTCGTCATCCTGAGTCCAGTTTGCATTCAAATTAAAATTAAAAATAGTAACTGTAAAGGTCAGATTAACTAGAAATTTCATAAAATACCCTTTAGTGTAATAATGTAATTGCTTGACGCCTTAA